>JAYFPQ010000109.1:0-7799 GCA_034927595.1 Christensenella sp. | reverse complement strand
TGCGTCGGGTGATGGTGCCCGCCGTCGCCCGCGTTGATCACGGGGCAGCCCGCATAGCGGCTCATGAGCTTTGCCGTGCCTTCCTTGGGGTGGCGCACCACGATCAGGTCGGCGTACTGTCCAACCGTTCGCGCGCTGTCCGCGATGGTTTCGCCTTTGGCCGTGCTCGATGTGCTGGGGTCGGAGAAGCCCAGCGTGCTGCCGCCGAGGCGGAGCATCGCCGCGTCAAACGAGAACTTCGTTCGGGTCGATGGCTCGTAAAACAGGCTCGCGAGGATTTTTCCTTTGCAGACGTCCGCATAGCGCGATGGGGTTTCGATGATGCGCTGCGCAAGCGCGATGAGTTCCTCCAGTTCCGACAGGGTCAGGTCGCTTGGCGCGATCAGGTGTTTGCATTCCAGCATCATTTCGGCACGCTCCTTTGCTTTCGTTCAGTCCATTTCGATTTGGGCAAAAAAAAACACCGGTTTTTAAAAACCAGTGTTGAAAAACGAACGATAAATTGGAAGGGAAACAGATGAAACACGGATGACGCCAGAGCATTTTCTTCTAACGGGTTGCACTCTGCGCGGACTCATACCGTTTTGGCCTCCGTTCCTGTTTGACTCATTTTGAATAGAATACGTGATACGAAGTCGTTTGTCAATAAGAAGTTTTCGTTTTGCGAAAGAACGCTCCATCTGCTCCGCAAAACCGATCCAATTGGACAACGCAGGTATTTTTCGGTAAAATGAAGCTCGTGGAACAAAGCAAAACGGACATTCGCCACACGAAAGAGAACAGACTAAATTTTGGAAAAAGCCAGTGTAATTGAATTCTTTGATCAGCTTGCCCCAACCTGGGACGCGCACGAGGTGCGAAACGAGTCTCGTTTGAAGAGCATTCTCGACTACGCCGATATCCGCGCGGGGGTTTCCGTGCTGGATGTTGCCTGCGGAACGGGCGTTCTGATTCCGAACTATCTGGAAAGAGACGTCGCGCGCATAACGGGCGTTGACGTTTCACCCGTAATGATCGCCTGCGCGAAGGCCAAGTTTACGAGCCCGCGCGTTACGCTGCTTACGGCGGATATGGAGGAGACGAGTTTTTCGGTTCCCTTCGACCGCTGCGTGGTGTACAACGCGTTTCCGCACTTTCCGTCACCAGAGCGGCTGATTCGGCATCTGTCGCGCCAGCTCGTTCCCGGCGGACGGCTGACAATTGCGCACGGCATGAGCCGCGCGGCCATCAACCGCCATCACTCCGGCTCGGCGTCGAAGGTGTCCGTTGGATTGATTCCCGAGACGGAGCTGGCAGAGATTTTAAACGAGTGGTTCACAGTGGACGTCGTGGTCTCCAACGACGAAATCTATGTGGTCTCCGGTGTGCGGGCCGAATCAAGCGCCATTGAATGAGCATGCGCGACGGACGCGTGATCCAGCGCGAACTGCGGGTTCCTCAAGCGTAAACGCCCATCTCCGGCGCGCGGTCGAGCGCTTTGGAGCGCAGCGCGAGCCAGAAGATGCAGCCGATGACGCCGAGCACGCCGCCGATGGCGAGATTCAGAAACAAAAACAGAATGGTTACGCCCTTGCTGTGATCGATCGACTGAATGATTGCACGCGCGCGATCCATGTTATCGCAATGTAGAATCTGCTTGGAGAAACGCAGATCGAGTATGCTCTGGACAATGTTCCAAACGCCGCAGGCAATCATCGCGAATCCGTAACCAACGCCGGTTAGAAAAATGCCGACGATGATCTGGTAGAGCGCGATAAAGAGCCAGACAATGCCGTTTGCTTGCACCCGGCGGGAAAGCCAATTGGTGGTTGCGTTAGGCAGAATCATGATTCCGCCGGTGTCGGAGCCGAGCTGGCCGTCCGTAGTCAGCTTTTGCCCGCAGGAAGGGCAAACCATGGTATTGCCAGAAAGGGTCGCTCCGCAGGATTTACAGTACATAACGCATCCTCCCAACCTCATATGCCTGCATTATACACAATTCGAACGCGTAAAAACAGAGCGCACACAAGAAAAAAGCCTGCGAAAGCAGGCTTTTTTTGTCGAATTCTTTATTCCAACTCGAATGCGCCGGTATAGAGCTGGTAGTATTTGCCCTGCTGCTCAATCAGGTGCGCATGGCTGCCGCGCTCAATGATGCGCCCGTGTTCGAGCACCATGATTACGTCGGAATTCTGCACCGTCGAGAGCCGGTGCGCAATTACGAATACCGTTCGTCCCTGCATCAGCGCGTCCATGCCGCGCTGCACGATTGCCTCCGTGCGCGTGTCGATGGAGGAGGTTGCTTCGTCGAGAATCATCACCGGCGGGTCGGCAACCGCCGCGCGCGCAATCGCGAGCAGCTGACGCTGTCCCTGCGAAAGATTCGTGCCGTTGCTGGTGAGCTTCGTTTGGTAGCCCTCCGGCAGGCGGGAGATGAAGTCGTCCGCACCCGAGAGCCGCGCCGCTTCGACGCATTCCTCGTCCGTCGCGTCCAGCCGACCGTAACGGATGTTTTCGAGCACCGTTCCGGTAAAGAGGTTTGTGTCCTGTAGCACCATGCCGATGGCGCGGCGGAGCGACGACTTTTTAATCTTGTTGATGTTGATGCCGTCGTAGCGAATCTTTCCGTCCGCAATGTCGTAAAAACGGTTCAGCAGGTTCGTAATTGTGGTTTTGCCCGCGCCGGTCGCGCCGACAAACGCAACCTTCTGGCCGGGTTCGGCGAAGAGCGAAATGTCGTTGAGCACCGGCTTGTCCGCCTCGTAGGCAAAGTCCACGTTCTGCAGGCGTACGTCGCCAGATAGACGCGTATAGCGGCTCGTACCGTCCGGAAGCGGCTGCTTCCAGGCCCAGAGGCCCGTGTGCTCAACTGTTTCCGTCAGCTCGCCGTCCTGCTCTTTGGCGTTGACCAGGGTAACGAGACCGTCGTCCGCCTCTACCGGTTCGTCGAGCAACTGGAAGATCCGGTTCGCGCCCGCGAGACCCATGATGACCGCGTTGAGTTGCTGGGACACCTGATTGATGTTGCCCGAAAACTGGCGCGTCATATTGAGAAACGGAACGACGATGCTGATGCCAAACGCCAAGCCGGAGATGCTGAAGTTCTGCGCTTTGGTGAGCAGAAACACGCCGCCCGCCATGGCGACCATAACGTAGAGCAGGTTGCCAATGTTCATAATGATTGGCGGCAGGATGTTGGCGAACTTATTTGCCTGATTTGCGTCGTGAAACAGCGCGTCGTTGACCGCGTCGAAGCCTGCCTTGGCCTCCGACTCGTGGCAGAATACCTTAACGACCTTTTGACCGTTTATCATTTCCTCGACGAAGCCCTCTGCCTGGCCGAGCGAGCGTTGCTGGCGAATGAAGAACTTGGCGGAGTTTCCGCCGACCTTCTTAACCACGAGCAGCATGAGCGCGATTCCGCAGAGCACGACGAGCGTCATCCAGACGCTGTAGTAGAGCATGATGGACAGCAACGTGAACACCATGATGCCGGAGACCAGCAGCTGCGGCATACTCTGGGAAATGAGCTGGCGCAGGGTGTCGATGTCGTTGGTGTAGTGGCTCATGATGTCGCCGTGTGGGTGCTGGTCGAAATAGGGGATCGGCAGATCCTCCATGTGCTGAAAGAGCGTTTCGCGCAGCTTTTTGAGTGCGCCCTGCGAAATCACCGCCAGCGCGCGGTTGTAGGTCAGCGAGCTGGCAAGCGCCAGCACATAGAATCCCGCGAGAATGCCGGTCAGGCGCAGCACCTGCGGGCCGATGACCGACCAGCCCGCGCCGGCGTTCTGCTCCAACACCGCGATGATGTTCTGCATGAACACCGCCGGGAGCGAGGAAACGACCGCGGAAAACACGACGCAGACGATGACCAGCGGCAGCGCGACGGGGTAAAACGAAAACAGCATGCGAAGCAGGCGCTTCATCGTGCCCTTGGGAACCATTTGCTTTGGCTTCATTTCGATTCACCCGCCTTGTTTTGGGATTCGTAAACCTCACGGTAGATTTCGTTTGTTTGCAGCAGCGTTTCGTGCGTGCCGACCGCGACGATTGCGCCGCGATCCATAAGCACAATGCGATCCGCGTCCATCACGGAGGCAACACGCTGCGCAATGATGATCTTCGTCGTCTCGGGCAGATAGGCGCGCAAGCTGGCGCGAATCTTCGCGTCCGTATGCGTGTCCACCGCGCTGGTCGAGTCGTCGAGAATCAATATCTTCGGGCGCTTGAGCAGCGCGCGCGCAATGCAGAGGCGCTGCTTCTGCCCGCCGGAAACGTTCGTTCCGCCCTGCTCAATGCGCGTGTTGTAGCCGTCCGGGAACTGCGAGACAAAGTCGTCCGCCTGTGCAAGACGGCAGGCCTCGCGGAGTGCTTCGTCCGTTGCGTCGGGATTGCCCCAGCGCAGGTTTTCCGCGATGGTGCCGGAAAAGAGCAGGTTGTTTTGCAACACCATCGACACCTGATTGCGCAGCGCATCGAGGTCGTAGTCCTTTACGTCTCGTCCGCCAACGCGCACCGTGCCCTCCGTTGCGTCGTAGAGCCGCGGAATCAGCTGAACAAGCGAGGACTTGGACGAACCGGTGCCGCCGAGAATGCCAATGGTCTCGCCGGATCGAATGTGCAGGTCGATCTGCTCCAGCACCATGCGCTCCGCCTTTTCGGAATAGCGGAAGCGCACGTGGTCAAAGTCCACGGAACCGTCCGCAACAGTGGTTACCGGGTTTTGCGGGCTGGTCAGCGAGCTGGATTCGCCCAGCACTTCCAGAATGCGGTGGCCGGATTCGTCCGCAATCGTAATCATGACAAACACCATCGAGAGCATCATCAGGCTCATGAGCGTCTGGAAGCTATAGACCATCAGCGACGAAAGTTGGCCGACGTTGAAGTCGAGCCCCTGCGTGGTCGCGATGGTATATGCGCCAAAGGTCAGAATGAACACCATGTTCACATACAGGCAAAACTGCATCATCGGGCCGTTGAAGGCGAGAATCTTTTCCGCCCTCGTGAACTCCTTGCGCAGGTGTTCGACGTTTTCGCCGAACTTCTGTTTTTCGTAGTCCTCGCGCACAAAGGACTTCACCACGCGAATGCCCTGCACGTTCTCCTGAACCGAGCTGTTGAGCTGATCGTATTGCCGAAACACGCGCCGGAAGATAGGGAACACCTTCTTGATCATGACATACAGACCAACGCCAAGCATGGGAATCACGACGACGAAGACCAGCGCAAGTTTGCCGCCCATGAGGAACGACATGATCACCGCAAAGAGCAGCATCAGCGGGCTGCGAATGGCGATGCGGATGATCATCATATACGCCATCTGCACGTTGCTCACGTCCGTGGTCATGCGCGTAACCAGCGACGAGCTGGAGAAGCGGTCGATGTTTTCAAACGAGAACGTCTGAATGCCGTAAAACATGTCCTTGCGCAGATTCCGCGCAAAGCCGCTCGCGGCGAGTGCCGCCGCCGTGCCGGAGAGACGCCCGAAGAAGAGCGAAACACTCGCCAGCACGAGCAGAATCAGGCCGTATTGTAGAATCACGGTCAGGCCGCAGCCCGCCTTGATCTGGTTGACGAGCAGCGCCGTGATAAACGGAATCGCGCACTCGATGATGACCTCCACCGTCACGTAGACGGGCGCGAGGATCGAGGGTTTCTTGTATTCGCGAATACTCCTGAGCAGGGATTTCCACATTTGGGTACGAACTCCTTATCGAAATAGAAGATAATAGGTCAATGGAATGCTTGCGTGGCTTACCGGTGCGAACAGCCGGACAGCGCCTCCGCGGTCTGCGTAAACAGCGGGTCGGCCTTCAGCTCGTCGAGATGTTGGGTCAACACACCGAGCAACTCCTCCAGCTGATCCCGCTGCGCATCGTTAAAACACTCGAAGATGCGCGTTAAGGATTGGTGATAGTTCTGTTTGACCTCCAGAGCGATGGTGTTGCCGTGCGAACTCAGCATGAGGTCGACCTGACGCTTGTCGTCCG
This sequence comes from Christensenella sp., assembly GCA_034927595.1. Classification (GTDB taxonomy): domain Bacteria; phylum Bacillota; class Clostridia; order Christensenellales; family CAG-138; genus UBA7703. The sequence continues at coordinate 1,830 of JAYFPQ010000109.1, read as the reverse complement.
CGCTTTTCGCCCGCTCAATCAGGTTCGAATCCTCCATTTTTTGGAGGATTTCGCTGAGTGCGCCGGAGCTGACCTCCAAGCGATCCTGCAACTCCTTTTGTGTCATGTGCCCGAGGGTGTGCAGCGTCATGAGAATTCGCTGCTGCCCGGTTTTTCCGCCGACCTGATAAAACAGGAATCGGCCGCAAGTCTTCAACCGAACCGCCAGAATATGCTCCTGCCGTGGATCCATGCCGCATGCCCTCCTAAAATCGCTCTGTACCAAGCGAACTGCTGTCTTGCGCTATTTTACATGCAATAAAATTTGTTTGCAAGCGGTTTTTTGGAATCCTACGAAGGGTAGAGAAGAACAACGCAACGCCGTATATAAACGACGGAATAACCCTACGAAAGGTAGACAAATAAACAGAACGCCGCCTGAATAAGCGACGTTCTGTTGAGAAACGAGCGTTTGTTATGCCTTGGTGCGGACGGAGTCGAACTCCTTTTGCAGCTCTTCGCTCGGCTTCTTGGTGAGCAGCGAAACGACGACAATGACGATGCAAGAGAAGAGGAACGCGGGCAGCAGCTCGTAGATGCCCCAGACGCCGCCGAGCTTGCTGATGAAGAAGTTCCAGATAAACACCATTGCGCCGCCGGAGATCATGCCCGCGATTGCGCCGGCATAGGTCGTCCGCTTCCAGAAGAGCGAGAAGAGCATCAGCGGGCCAAACGCCGCGCCGAAGCCCGCCCAGGCGAAGTCGACGATCGAGAAGATGACCTTGTTCTTGCCCGTTGCGACGAAGACCGCAAAGAGCGAAATCAGAACCAGCACGATGCGGGAAACCCACATGGTCTCCTTGTCGCTGGCCTTCTTACGGATCAGCCCCTGCCAGACGTTCTTGGACACGGCGGAGGCGGAGATCAGCAGGTAGGAGTCCGAAGAGCTGATGGCCGCGGCGAGGATGCCCGCGCAGACCAGACCCGCCAGCAACGGCGGCAGCATCTTGGGGGAGAGCAGAATGAAGATGTTCTCCGTGTTGCCGGAGCCATAGACCATGTACGCATCCGAGAAGAGCACGCGGCCTATGATGCCGATGAACACGGCGGTGGCAAGCGAAATGATGACCCAGATGGTCGCAATGCGGCGCGAACGGGTCAGTTCATGTTCGGAGCGGATGCCCATGAAGCGCAGCAGCACCTGCGGCATGCCGAAGTAGCCGAGACCCCAAGCCATTGCCGAGGCAATCGCGAGGCCGGAGTACTTGCTTGCGTCGCCAAAGAGCGCAACGCCGTTGGCCGATTCACCGGTCGGGTTTGCGGAGGTAATCAGGCTCAAGAAGCCCGGAATTTTCTCCGCGTTCGCGATGACCGCGTTGAGTCCGCCCGCGGCAACCACGCCGAGCACGACTACGAGCACGAGCGCGAGAATCATCACGACGGCCTGCATAAAGTCCGACGTGCTCTCCGCGAGGAAGCCACCGAGGAAGGTGTAGGTCAGCACGAACAGCGCGGAAACGATGACCATCGTGTTATAGTCCGTTCCAAAGAGCTGGCTGAAGAGCTTGCCGCAGGCCATGAGGCAGCTGCCCGCATACGGCGTGAAAAAGACGATGATCATCACGGAGGCAATGGTCATCAGCACGCGCTTGTTCTCATGGAAACGGTTGGAGAAGTAGTCCGGAATCGTGATCGCGTCCACGGCGATGCTGTAGCGGCGCAGGCGCTTGGAGACGATCAGCCAGTTGAGGTAGGTGCCGATCGCAAGGCCGATTGCCGTCCAGCCCGCGCTGGCGAGGCCGCTCCAGTATGCCAGTCCCGGCAGACCCATCAGCAGCCAGCCGGACATAT
>JAYFPQ010000116.1:0-2040 GCA_034927595.1 Christensenella sp. | reverse complement strand
CTGGTACGACGAAACCGCCTCCGCCGCCGTGAGCGAAGAGATCAACATCTTTTCGCTGCGCCCGGACGAAACCGTTCAGCAGGCGGAGGTCGCGTTCAACCGTTCGCAGAGCGACGTGCTCGCCGTCTACAAGGTGGCGATGGGGCAGGACTCCGCCGGCACGGAGCAGGACTACATCAAAGCGCTCAATACGGAGCTTCTCGCCGGAACCGGACCGGATGTGCTGGTTCTGGACGGGCTGCCCATCGCCTCCTATCTGCAAAAGGGTGTGTTGGCGGAGTTGAGCGAAGTCATGGACAGCGCGGAAGCGGTGCTGCCGAACATCCGCGCCGCTTCGCAGACGGCGGACGGCAAGCTCTACGCGATTCCGGCCGGAATGCGCATTCCGCTGGCGTATGCCGACGGCGATGCGAGCAGCGTTTTCTCCTCGCTTTCCGCTCTGGCGGATGCCTGCGAAGCCAGCGGTGACGTGCCGCTGCTGGCCAACGTGGCGTATAACTACCAGATGCTGGCGGAAGTGCTGCTCGACTACTACGGCAGCAATTTGTACCAAAACGCGGACGGCGTGGTGAACGAGTTTTTGACGAACATTGGCCGCATCAGCAAGGCGATTGGCGCCAACGACAAGATCGGCGAGGGCTGGGAAGCGGCGTCGGGCAGCACGCAGGCAGAACTGCTCAAGGTGGTTCGCATGGAGAACGGTGGTCCGCAGATTTGGGCAAACGCGACGAACCGCGCGTCGGCGGCGCTGTTTCTGCCGATGGGTTCGCTCTACGGTGGCATGGTGAGTCTCGCAGCAGCGGAGCAGCTGAAAAAGACGTTCTGCGACATCAATCAGGAATACCTGCCGGTCGGCATCGTCGGCATCAACCGCGCCAGCCAGCATATGGACGCCGCCGCGTCATTTCTAAGGACGCTGTTTTCCTACGACGTGCAGACGGGCAACCGGTTTGCCGAACAGTTCCCGGTGAACCAGAAGGCTGCGGAAGCGCTCTTCGCCCGCGTGGACAATACAATTTCCTCCGGCATGTCGATTGACGCAACCATCTCCATCTTTGCAGAGTGGCCGAGTCAGACGATGCGCGACATGCTCCTGTCGATGGCAAAAGAAGTCAATCGCCCGATCTCGACGGATCATACGCTCAGCGACCTGCTCGTACCGCAGATTGTCTCCTATCTGGATGGCAGCAGCACGCTGGAGGACGCCTCCGCTAAGATGGAAAGCGTCATTTCCACCTATCTGTCGGAATGAAACGCGCAGCTTTGGATCGCATGGGCAAAGGGGAGGCGCGCGCCGCGCGCGCCTTCCTTGCCCCAAGCCTGATCGGTATTTTCGTACTGGTGCTCATTCCAACGGCGGACGTGATTCGCCGTTCGTTTTTCTCCGCTATGGGCGACCAGTTTGTTGGGCTGGAGAACTACAAGACAATCTTTGAGAACGCGTCATTCCAGCTTGCGGTGCACAACACGATTCGTTTTCTCTTGGTCTGCATTCCGCTGCTGCTGCTGTTTTCGCTGGCGGCGGCGTTGCTGCTCTACCGGCGGATTCGGTTTCAGAATCTGTTTCGAACGACCTATCTGCTGCCGCTGGTGGTGCCGGTGACGAGCGTGGTGATGATCATTCAAACCGTGTTCCACAAAAACGGGTTGCTCTCCGCGTTGAGCGTCGCGCTGGGGTCTACCCCGACGGACTGGCTCAACAGCGAATATGCGTTCTGGGTGCTGGTGCTTTGCTACTTGTGGAAGTACTTTGGCTATAACGTGATTCTCTGGCTGGCGGGGCTTTCCGCCATTTCGGATTCCTACTACGAGGCGGCGCGCGTGGACGGCGCAAACGAAATGCAGTGCTTCTTTCACATTACACTGCCGCAACTTGGCGGGACGTTGTTCATCACGAGCGTACTCTCGCTGATCAACTCCTTTAAGGTGTTCCGCGAGGCGTATCTCGTAGCCGGACGGTACCCGAACAACAGCATCTACATGCTTCAACACGTGCTATCCAACTGGTTTTCGAATCTGGACATGCAGAAGATCAGCGCG
>JAYFPQ010000014.1:0-5030 GCA_034927595.1 Christensenella sp. | reverse complement strand
CTTCTGGGTTTGCCATGGTTGAACAGTTCAACCAGCTGTTTCTTTTGCTCTTCACTGAACGTTCTTCTTGCTCGTTTTTCGGTCATGGTTTTTCCCTCTCTTTCATCTTCAAGAGAATACCACTACCTTATCTTTTCTGTAAAGTTTAGTGTATCCAATCCATCAGGAAGAACACAAACAAAAATGTTCCAAGTATTTGAATGACCCAATAAAGAACACTTTTTATGTTGAGCTTCATATTTGTCCTTTTCCTTGCCATAACAGTTGACGGCAGGATGATTGCTATCGGTCCATAAGCCGTTTGTTTCGGCGCTTGAATATGGTCTTCCGATTTGGCATTTTATTCGCTTCTTTTTGCTTTGCCGCCGCCGCAGGATTTTTCCCATTTTATCACGTGTCTCAACCGTTTTTGTTTATGTTTTTCAAGCCCGGCCAGCAACTCAACCCCCTGCTCGTCTAAATAACGCAGCGCCTTAGGCGCGAAAACGGCGTCGTTCGCGTGCTTACGAACGCATCTAATGTCGGCGACAAGATCATGCGTAATGTCAGGCAGTTGATCCGTGCTGCTTGCGTTGGAAGCGTTCATTCTACGAAGAGCGGTAGGCGATTCGATTGCGCTACAGAATCGTTTTCGTGTTGACTGCCGGACTGGCTGACGTGGTTATTATAAAGAAACCTCGTAACATTTTCACCAAATCGGGTGACAATTGTATATATCATATCGTATAATTCTAGCGAGTCGAACTTGTGAGGCATTGTATGATGGCTGTATTTGGAATTCTATCGGTATTTGCAATCGCTTTGTTTTTTACAAGCGTGTTCCATGCTAAGATCGAGCAGACACTCGCGCCTGCCGTTTTTAGCATCATTGCGATCCTTTATTGCTTCGGACTTGCCGGAGCGCTGTATACCGGGGTGATCTGTGTCTACGTTCTCGCGGCGGCGGGACTTGTCTTTTTCGTGGCGCGCCGGCTGCACAGCCATTTGCCGTTTCGCGAACTGGTGCTAACGCCCGGCCTCGCCATGTTCGGTGGCTGGCTCGCCCTCTGCATTCTCCTCTCGGTTGGGCGCGTTGTTTCGCAATGGGACGCGCTGACGCACTGGAGTCTCGTGGTCAAAAACATGTACTATTGCGACGCATTTGGCAACATCGCCGGCGCGGGGTCGGCGTTTGCCGAGTACCCGCCCGCCATCAGCCTGTTTGAGTATTTTCTCGTACGCTCGTCGCCCGTTTTTTCCGAATCGATTGTTTACATTGCACATAACCTGCTGCTTCTCGTGCTGCTCGCGCCTGCGCTTTCCCACCTGAAGCGGTGGAAGGTTGCGGCGATGCTGCCCGCGGGGCTCATTTTGCTACTGTTACCGCTCACGAGCAACACGGAAACCTATACGAATCTCTACACCGATTCGACGCTTGCGCTGCTGTTTGCGTACATCCTGTATACATCCCTGTCGCAAAAGCGCCAGAGCGTGTTTTCGGGATTGTGCGTTGCGCTCGGCGTGTTCACGCTCGCGCTGGCAAAGCCCTCCGCCGGAGGAATGGCGGGCATCGCGCTGGGAATCCTCATCCTGGACGCGCTGCTGGTCAAACGCGAAGGCAAGCGAAACGACTGGTTCGTCGTACTGGCTGGAGTGGGCGCACTCGCGCTGGCAAAGCTCAGCTGGATGGCCTATCTCAACGCGCATGCTCACGCGGATATGTGGAACACCACCGCGAAACTGACGCTGCCAAACCTGATGGCGGCGCTTCGTTCGCCCGCCGACTGGCAGCGGCAGACCATCTCGCTGTTCATTCGCAACCTCTGCGGCCACGGTTGCGCGCGGTTGCTCGGCATTTCGTACCTGCTATGGCCAATTCTGTTTCTGGTCGCCGGATTTCTGCTCCCGAATAGCTGGAAGGACCGGTTCGGCAAGGCGCGGCTTCGCATACTCGGCATCGGAATCGCCGTTGGATTCGGGGTGTTCATGGCCTCGCTGCTCGTGTCGTATCTGCTGGTGTTTCCGGAGTTTGAGTCGGTGGTCAACGCATCCTTCGAGCGGTACGCGTCGATGATGCTGTTGGGCGCGGTTGGCACGGGCGTGATGCTTGCGCTCGACGTCCGGCTGGAAGAGCAATCGGCCGGGGTGAATCGCGTTCGCTGGTTCTGGTTGGTTTTCGCATTTTTGCTGCTGATTGCGCCGGTGCATCTGGCCGATCTGCGCTATTTTGGAAAGGCGGAAGGGCAGGCGCTGCGCGCAAAGTACACTGCCAGCGAGTCCATGGGCGCGAATCGCATTCCTGCGGGCGAGCTGGTTTGCTACGTTTCCACAAACGATTCGGATCGAAACGACTACTGCATTGCGCGCTATAACGCAGCCCCGGCAAAACTCGTGAACGGCGTTTTTGTGCCGGGCAAGGCGGCGGCTGATCTGGCGAGCGCGTTGAGCACGGGATATCAATACCTCTATTTGGATCAAATCGACGGCGCATTCCGCACCAAGTACGCTTCGCTGTTTGCAAGCGAAACGGAGATTGCAACGCAGACGCTCTATCGCGTGATCCCGCAGGCGGATGGGGGTGTGCGTCTTGTCCGAACGAAATAACCGACATACGTTCCTGCGAATTCTGACGTGGACGGCGCTGGTGCTCTTGCTGGCGCTGATCGTGCATTTCGATAAGATCAGCATACAGATCCTCTTTCTCCTGCTGGCGGCGGGCGCGCTCGCTGCCCTGTGTTTCTCGCGTGTTTTAAACGGCAAGGCGGTGCGCACGGTCTTGATTTTCGCAAGCGCGCTGTTGGTCTTTGTCGTGTTGCTGCTGGGCGTCGGCTGGCCAATCGCTGCGAAGAGCGCCGCATATGCGGTGCCGGAGGTCGACCGCGACAACCTGTTTGCGGGTAGGCGTGTGATGCTGATTGTTCCGCACGAGGACGACGAGATCAACTTGCTGTCCGGTGTGATGGAGCAATACACCGCGGCGGGGAGCGAACTCGTCGTCGTGTTCGTCACAAACGGGGACAGCGAAACAAACGGCGAAACGCGCATCACCGAAGCGCTGCGCGCAACCGCGCTCTATGGCATTCCCGAGCAGAACGTGCTGTTCCTTGGCTATGGAGACACCGGAAGAGAACAGAAAACGCATCTGTATAACGAGACGCAGAACAAACTTTATCGCTCCAGCGCAGGGCGGACGCATACCTACGGCAGCAAAGCGCACCCCGCGTTCCGATCTTTGGACTATACGCGGGAGAACCTGATTTCCGATCTGCAATCTGCGCTCGAAACCTGGCTGCCGGATACGATCTATTGTGTCGACTATGACGCGCACCCCGATCACCGCGCAACCTCGCTTGCCTTTGAGAAGGCGATGGGGCGGATGTTGCGGCAACACGCGGATTATGCGCCGCTCGTCTACAAGGGATTTGCCTATTCGACGGCCTGGCAGGCGGCGAACGATTTCTACACGGACAATCTTCTCTCTTCGGTCGATGCCTCCCAAACGTCGTACATGAGCGAGAACTACGTGTACAAATGGGACGAGAGGCTGCGCCTTCCTGTTTCGGCAGATACGCTCTCGCGACTTGCGTACCAAACATTGACGCAGCGCGCGCTTTTCGCGCACGATTCGCAGAATGCGGTCTGGCAGACGGGGCGCATCCTGAATTCGGACAAGGTATTCTGGCCCCGGTACACGACGAGCCTTCTGTACCGAGCAAAGGTTCAAGCCTCCTCGGGGGACGTCTCTGCACTCAACGACTTTCAGTGGGTCGATTCATCGAACGTGATCAGTGGTGAGTTACCAATTGATAATGTGTGGTCGCCCGACCCGGAGACCGCAATCCCGGAGATTACGATTACGCTGGAGCAACCCACGGTGCTGAAGGAACTGTGTTTGTATGACCAGCCGTCGTTGACGGACAACGTCCTCGGCGCAACCATTCTGCTGGACGGCACCTCCGCGGCGGAGGTAGGGGCGCTGGTGAAAAACGGCTCCGCAACGGTCATTCCGCTGCAGGATACAACTCCGGTCTCTCAAATCAAGATCCGGATTACGGGCACGGAGGGAAAACACTGGGGCTTGACGGAGGTGGAGGCATACGCCGAGCCGCCGGAAGCCGGCGTCACGTTTGCTAAGCTGACGGACGAAGCAGGTAATTTTCTCTACGACGCGTGGACAGATCCCGATGGAACGCTGAGATTGAAAACCTATTGCTATCCCGCGACGGATGCGGCCTGTCTTAAGAGCTGCATCGTAACGTCGGACAATCCGGCCTGCAGCGTGAGCCGCACGGGAGATTCGTTTGTCGTGTCCTGCCCGGTGGGCAAAAGCTGCATTGTTCGTCTTTCGGGCGCGCAGGATGCGGCGTATTCGGACGCGATTACGGTGTCGAACCCAACCCCGCAGGCGCGCGCCTGGATGCACGCGCTGCAATGGGTTGAGGCACATCATCTCGACCCGATCAATCAGCGTGCTTACTATCGCGCAATCTTCAACGCGTTTACCTCGCGACTTTCAAAACTGCTTTGAGAACAGATGAATCGTTTTTCTACGCACCGCGCGAACCAGACGGTTGGGGATTGCGGTGCGTTTTTGCGTACTTGCCGACCCGAAATCGGGTCAAACGCTCGAAACGCGTGAATTCTTACAACTTCTTTACAACACAGCATCGCCTTGTTCACAAGCATTCCGATAGAATACAACTAAGCGGTGAAGACGGCCGCGCCGGTCAAGGAGGGCAACCCTATGAAACGCATTCTGGTGGTTGAGGACGACGAAGCAATCAACAAACTGATCTGCATGAACCTTTCCGTCGCTGGCTACGCGCCGAAGGCCGTGCTCGACGGCACGGCGGCGCTCGCGCTCGCGGAGGGGGAGGAGCCGTTTGATCTCGCACTGCTGGACGTAATGCTGCCCGGCGTGGACGGATTTCAGTTGCTCGCGCCGATTCGCGCGCGCGGTATTCCGGTGATTTACCTCACGGCGAAGAACGATCTCGAGAGCAAGGTGCTTGGTCTACGCGAGGGCGCGGAGGACTATATCGTCAAGCCGT
>JAYFPQ010000042.1:0-1521 GCA_034927595.1 Christensenella sp. | reverse complement strand
GCGCGGAGGACTATATCGTCAAGCCGTTTGAGATTCTCGAATTGCTCGTTCGAATCGAAAAGGTGCTCGCGCGCTATGGCGGTGACGAAACGTTGCTTCAGGTTGGAGACGTCGAAATCCATACGCAGGAGCACAGCGTGTTTCGCGCGGGTGAGCCGATATTGCTGTCGCCCATCTTGTTTGACCTATTGCTGCTGTTTGCAAAGAAGCGAAACATCGCCATGTCCCGCGAAAAGATTCTGACGAGCGTCTGGGGTGACTCGTTTTTAGGCGAAAGCCGGACGGTGGACATCCATATTTCGCAATTGCGCAAGAAAACGGGCTTACGGATCGTGTCGATTCCAAAGATCGGCTACCGGCTGGAGGTATAGCGGCATGAAAATTCGACTGCGGCTTGCGCTGCTCTCCATCGCGCTGATTGCCGTTGCCCTCGCCTCTTGCGGAACGCTGCTGCTCAACGCCTCGGCGAAAAACAGCATTCGAGCCGCGGAGGACGGCGCAAAGATGGAACTGAACCTGCTGGGCACTTCGTACCAGAACGTGCTGCAGGACGTCTATGACACGACCCTTTCCGAAACCGCGCAGCGCTCGCTCGCGCTCTACCTGTTTCGGCAATACATCTCGATCAATTCGCAGTTTGTGCTGATTCGAAACGGTGAAACGCTCTACAACAACTCCAACTATGCAGTAGATCAACTGCTGGACGGCGAAACCGAGCAAACGATGGAGCTGGACGGCAAAACGCTGTTTCTCGCGGCGGCGCAGGAGGTTGGTACGTCGTCCGGCACCTACCAGATCTTTTTGGTGCGGGATGTTTCCAGCGTATACGCGGACATCCGCAGACTGACGCTGCAATCCATCGCCATCTGTACCGGCGCGTTTCTACTCTCCGCCGGGGTGGTTATGTTCAGTACGTTTCGTGCGCTGCGGCCGCTGAAGCTGCTCCAGCAAAACGCCGCCGCCATCGCCAGCGGGGTGTACGACCGCCGCATCGAAGTGCGCGGACACGACGAGATATCGGAGCTGGCGGTCAGTTTTAATTCTATGGCGGAGGCGGTGCAACGGCAGATCGACGCGGTCACCGCCACGTCGGAGGAGAGAAAGCTCCTGCTCGGCGCACTGACGCACGAGCTGAAAACGCCGATGACCAGCATCATTGGCTACTCGGAAGCTCTGCTCAAGACCAAACTCACGCAGGCGCAGAAAGCGGAAGCCGCCGCCTACATCAACCGCGAATGCGGGCGACTCGAGCGCCTGACGCAGAAAATGATGCGGCTGATTTCGTTGTCCGGCGGGGAGGCGGTTCAGTTGATCCCAACGCCCGCAAGCGCGCTGTTTGCCGAAGTGGAACTCACGCTTAAGGATGCGACGGCGCGCCAGCATGCAACGGTTTCTTTTGCCGACTCCGGTGCGCGCTACGCGATGGATCTCGATTTAATGGCGAGCGTGCTGATCAATCTGGCGGACAACGCCTGCTCGGCGGGCGCGACAGAGATTGTTGTTGCGGCGAAGCGAAACCGG
>JAYFPQ010000069.1:0-99303 GCA_034927595.1 Christensenella sp. | reverse complement strand
GACCGAGGCAAAGATGCCCGCGTCTTCGAGCGAGGCATACGCGTTGATGTCCCCCAGCGCGGAGGTGGTTCCGCCCGCATCAAACCGAATGATCGAGAGGATGAACGTGCCGACGATGCAGATAATAATGGTAATCCATTGCCGCTTGTCAATGCTCTTAAAATCCATGTCCTACCTCCCAGAAAATAATCGGGCGCGAAAATCGACGCTACTCGCCCGCTTTGATGATCTCTTCCAGTAGCGCGTCCAGCGAAACCTCTTCTTCATTTCCCTGCGAAACATAGCGGGACACGGTCGGGATGTCTTCCGCATCCAGCTCGCGCTCCGGCTCCCATTCGCGCGGCTCCTGCTCCGATTCGAAGGACGCTTCAAACGCGCCGGAGCCGGCGGGCTCGCTAAACATTGCGTCAAACGCCGCCGCGCCTTCCGCCTGCGGCTCTAAGTTGCTCGTAAACGCGCCCTGCGCCCAGGCCATCTCGGAATACGGCTCCGTCGCGCTCACGTCCTGCGTTGAAGCGGCGCTTTCGTCTGCCGTCTCCATCGGTTGATACGGCTCTTCGATGCGCACACCCTCGTAGGAAACGGGTTCGCTCGAGGTAGTTGGCTTGTCACCAAACAGTTCGTCAAACGCCGCCGCGCCCTCAGCCTGCGGCTCTAAGCTGCTCGTAAACGCGCCCTGCGCCCAGGCTTTCTCGGAATACGGCTCGGCAATCGCTCCCTCCGGGCCCTCCGCCTGCGCGGGTGCGACCTCGTCCTGCGCGGTCTTGCCGCTCGGCTCAAAGCTGGTCGAAAAATATTCGTCAAACGCCTGTTCCGCCTGCCCGGCCGGAATGGCGCATTCGCTCGACTGCACTTCTACGTTGCTTGGCATAAACGCGGGATCAAACGACTTGGTAAACTCCGCCTGCGGCTCGCTCGCGCTCTCGTGCGAAACGGATTCGTATGCCGCGCGGGAAAACGGCACCGCGTCCGCGCTCGATTCCGCCTGCGCACCGGAAAACTCCGGCGAGGCGAAATATTCGTCAAACGCGTGCTCCGCCTGGCTCGTTGGAATGGCGCACTCGCCCGTCTGCAATTCGACGTCGCTCGGCGTAAACGCGGGGTCAAACGACTTGGTAAACTCCGCCTGTGGTTCACTCGTGCTCTGCTCAAACAGGCTCGTCCAGGCCTGCTCGGAATAGGGCACCTCCAGCGGACGCTCCTCAACGGGCGCCGCTTCGGCGGCGCTGCGTTCGCCGCTCTCCTCCGCGCCGAGATTCTCCGCGGTGGGCAATGGACGCTTTTGCAGTTGATAGATGTTTTTCATCAGCGTCGCGGGGTCCCCGTCCGGGTCCGGCAGGCGGGCGTCGTTGAGCGCGCCAACGGATTTGTAGAATGCTTCGCCGTCGAGCTTCACCTCGGGCGCTTCAATCTTGCGCCCGCGAACAAATTCGGCAAAGCGATCCGCGGTTTCCTGTAGCTCGTTCGCGTTCTGCTCCAACAAGGCGTTAAAAGAGTCCACGAGTTCCTCGTATTCGCTCTTGATGATCTCCGCGTCGCGGATCATGCGGTCGCTCTCGTTCTTTGCCGAAATGCGCAGTTCGGTTGCCTGCTGCTGCGCCTGATCCATCGCCGCCTGAGCCGCGCGCATGGTATCGTCGAGCAGTTTTTCGCCCTCCTGCCGCGCTTTTTCGCGGATGGCGTCCGCTTCCGCGCGCGCATCTTCCGTGAGCTTGCGGGACGTGTTCTGCGCCGTGTGCAGCGTATCAATCAGCGATTGCTCGCGCGCGTGATACCCCTCGATCAGCTGCTCCATGGTATCAATTCTGGTCTCCAACAGCGCGATTCGCTCAAACCTCTCTTCGAGAAGCTGCTTCATCTCTTTGCGGTTCATTCCTCTACCTCCAGTTTCAGCTGTTGCGTTTCGCAGGGGTATCCTAAGTGCGCATAACCCGCGGGCATCACGATGCGCCCGCGCGGCGTTCGCGCTAAGAATCCGAGCCGCAATAGATAGGGCTCGTATACGTCCTCAATCGTGGTTGCGTCCTCGCCGGTTGCCGCGGCAATCGTGTCGAGCCCGACCGCCCGGCCGCCAAACTTGGAAATCATCACGTCCAGCATGCGGCGGTCAATCTCGTCGAGTCCCAGCTCGTCCACGCCAAGCATGTCGAGCCCTTCCTTTGCGGAACTCAGGTCGATGCTGCCGTTTCCGCGCACCTCCGCATAGTCCCGAACGCGCCGGAGCAGGCGGTTTGCCACGCGCGGAGTTCCACGCGCGCGGGAGCCAATCTCTACCGCGCCCTCGTCGGTAATGGCGATGTTCAGGATCTGCGCGCTACGCATGATAATTTCCTTGAGCGAGTCCGCGTCGTACATCGCGAGCTGCTCCTTAATGCCAAAGCGATCCCGCAGCGGCGAGGTCAACAGCCCCATGCGCGTCGTCGCGCCAATGAGCGTAAACTTCGGCAAGTCGAGCCGGATGCTCCGCGCGGACGGCCCTTTGCCGATGATGATGTCGAGCGCGTAGTCCTCCATCGCGGGATAGAGCACCTCTTCCACCGTGGCGCTGAGGCGATGAATCTCGTCGATGAACAGCACGTCCCCCGGCGCAAGGTTCGTCAGCAGCGCCGCGAGGTCGCCCGCATGGGTAATCGCAGGTCCACTGGTCACGCGAAGCGAAACGCCCATTTCGTTGGCGACGATGCCCGCAAGCGTCGTTTTGCCCAAGCCCGGCGGGCCGTAAAACAGCGAGTGGTCAAGCGGTTCGTTCCGCTTAAGCGCCGCGTCAATAAAGATTCGCATATGATCCTTCACCGCGAACTGGCCGATGTATTCGGCGAGGTTTCGCGGGCGAAGGGAATATTCCGTTTTTGCTTCGTCCTCGCGCATCGAGGAGCTGATGAGGCGTTCGTCCATTTCCTATCCTTCAGCGCATCGCGCGGGCGCGGTTATTTCGCGAGTTTTCGCAGTGCGGCGGTGATCAGCGATTCCACGCTCTCCGCCTGCTCGACGGCGGCAACCGCCTTACCGGCGGCGAGGCCATCGTAGCCGAGCGAGACCAGCGCGGCAACCGCCTCCGAGCGCAGATCCGGCGCGTCGAGGCTGCCGTTTCCGGCGAGCATTTCGCTCGTCTCCACGCGCTCCTTAAGCTCCAGCAGCACCCGCTGCGCCGTTTTGCGGCCCATGCCGGGCACGCGGTCAAACGCGGCGGCGTTGTTGGTGACAATCGCGGTGGCAACGTCGCTCGGCGTGAGCAGCGAGAGCACCGCCAGCGCGAGCTTCGGGCCGACACGGGTGACCGAGAGGAGCCTGCGGAACATGTCCTTCTCCTCCGGCTCGTAGAACCCGTAGAGGGCCATCACGCCCTCCGCCAGATGCAGGTGGGTATAGAGCCGCTCCGTCTTGCCGCAGGTGAGTTTCTTGAGCGTCATTGCGCTGCAAAACAGCTCGTAGCCGACGCCTCCCGCTTCTAAAACCGCGCGGTCGACGAGAAGCTCGTCCACAACGCCGTGAATGTATGCGTACAAATTTGGTATCCTCCCTGGCGCTTGCGTCAGCGAATTCGGTATTCCTCCGCCGCGGGGCCAATCGTGCAGCCGTGGCAAATCGCGGCGGCAACCGCGTCCGCTGCGTCGTCCGGCTTTGGCGGGGCGGAGAGCGAAAGCAGCATCTTGACCATCTGCTGCACGGCGCGCTTGTCCGCGTGGCCGTTGCCCGTGACGGCGAGTTTGATTTGCATGGGCGTGTATTCGTAGAGCGTAAGGCCCGCCTGCTCGGCGGCGAGAATCGAAACTCCGCGCCCCGCGCCAACGGCGAGCGCCGTCGTGGTGTTGCGGTAGAAGAACAGCTCCTCAAACACCGCGCAATCCGGTTGGAACCGTTCAATCAGCGTACGCGTCCCGTCATAGAGACGGTTCAGCCGCGCGGGCAGGCGTTCGCTGGACGACGTCTCAATTACGCCGTAGTCCACCGCGGCTAATTTGGTACCGGTGGCGTCCACAACGCCGTAACCCAATATCGCATAACCGGGGTCGATTCCAAGAATACGCATACGCTCACCATTTTCACGCTTTCATGTTATTTTAACACGAACGCACAGACGTGTAAATGAACGCCAATTGTTTGCACGATTGTTTTATGGTTCGTTCATATCTGCCTCTATTTGCACAATTTCGAACACAATTGCTCGAAATACGAAAACGCCGGGAGCTGTTTCCCGGCGTTCTATCGCAAGAAAGTTCTATTGTTTGTATTTCTGAATCAGCGCGTCCAGCTCGCTCTGCGAAATGCCGAAATAATGGCGCATGTTCTCCAGCGCGTACTGCGGACGGTTCTCGACGAAATAGCGAAGCTGCTTGATTTCATCCTCCCACTCATCCATGTTATATGGTTTTTTCCAGCGCGCAATCTGGCGCGGCATCTCGGGGCGAATCGCCGCGGCCATCTGGTCTAACAGCGCGGTCGCCCGATCCGAATTGAAGTATTTCTCGACGACTTCGACATAGCGCTCCACGCAATATTCCCGCCAGGCCTTGTTCTTCTTGAGCCCGATGTAGATTTCGAAATACGTCAGTGATTTATCAAACGAGGGCACGCCCTCCGGATTGAAGTATTGCCTTATGATGTCCCGCTCGGCGGTTTTATACACAAAATCGAGGTCGTAGAACACAGGCCGCCATTTCACCGCGTAATCCGTCGTGCGCCAGTATTTCTGATTGAACATGTCGGAGTTGCAGAAGAACGTCTGCGCGATGAAGTAGTCCGTAAAGTAGGCGACGTCCACCCATTGGCTGAACTCGGCAAACACCGCGTCGTCGCTGAGGTTCTCCGTCTGCGCAAAGCTACGAACACGCTTGATGTCGTCGTTGTCGCCCTTAATCGTGGTGCTGTTGCGGCGAATGAACTCCACCGTATCGCCATTGACGCCGTAATGCGTCTCTAAAAACTCGCCGTTCTGATCCTCGCCCAGATCGTAGAGGCCGTTGTATTTACCGTTGATGTAGACGACGACGGGGCGCGTCGCGGAATTGTCGATGTTCATGCCCTCGACCAGCGCGTTTGCAAACGCGTCACGGATGCGCGCGTTGCCCCAGTCCTGCCCGCCGTTTCGAACCACGAGCGCGGAGAACGTCTTGAACTCATAATCCGGCCAGAATGGATACGTTACGCTGCTTTGTCCGTAGCCGGAGCGCAGGTTGATGCTCAGCGACTTTTGTGCGTAGGCAACCGTGCCCGCGCCCTTTGGCTTGATGCCCGCGGGGAAAGTCGTGCCAAGCGTACCGTCCGGCTCGTAATAGGAGATGGTCGCGAGCTTCTCGACCTTCATGTCCATGTCGTCCACGGTCATGACCATCTTGATCCGATCCGGATCGCCCGTGACGCAGACGACCGGCACGGTATGCGGCTCTTCAAAGAGGTAGGTCGCCGTCGTGATGTCGCTCGTGCGCTTGCCGGGGATGATCGCAACCGCGCGCAGCGGCGTGTTCTTGCTGATTTCGACCGGACCGGTGTATTGGTTGGAGCGCGAGGTCGGCTCGTCCCCGTCGGTCGTATAGTAGATTACTGCGTTCGGGTCGTCGCAGGTGATCGTGACCGCAAACGCTTCGGTGTGATACAACCCCGTTTCGGAGAACGACGGCTGCGGCGCCATACCCGCCACAAAGTCCGCCGTGTTCTCTTTTCCGCGCGTGGCCTTCGAAAAGAACACGCGGTTTACCGTCGTGTCGTTCTCGATGCGTCCGCTTGTGAGATCCGGCCCCAGCGCGCCCGTGTCAAACGAGTCGACCAGCGTGCCCTGCGCGTTGTACAGCACGAGGGTTTCGCCGCCGGTCGAAAGCGAAAACGGAGCGACGTCCGCATTCTGCCGGAGAGTGTTGCTCGTGCACTCAACCACGAGATAGCCGCCTGCGTCGATGGTCTTGGCGGAGAACGTATACTTAGCGGGCGCGTTCTTGCTGTCGCTGAGCGTCCAGCCGGTCAAGTCCACCGCCGCGTCGGAGCCGTTGTGCAGTTCGATCCAGTCGTTGTCGCCGCTCTTGACGTCCTGCACCGCGGAGACCTCGCTGATGAATACCCCCGTATTATCGAAACAGCCGATCTGGTCGGCTGTTTCAAATCCGTGTGCATTGTCGCTCCCCGGCGTTGGAGAAGCGAAATAGCGTATATTCCAGTTGTCGTCCAGCCCGACGGAGACGTTCTCCCGCGTAACCCCCGCGAGCGAAAGGCTCTCGGTGCGCATGCCGTTGAGGCTGGTAAAGAAGATGTCGTTCTCGTCATCCGAGAGGCTGAAGTTCGCGTGCAGTTCGCTTCCCGTCCGGTTCTTGCCGGATAGGAATACGACGCGGCACTCGCCGGCAGCCAGCGTTACGTCCGGCAGGGCGAACTTGTAGAGGTCGTCCCCGTCGTCCG
Source organism: Christensenella sp. (assembly GCA_034927595.1). GTDB lineage: Bacteria > Bacillota > Clostridia > Christensenellales > CAG-138 > UBA7703. The sequence continues at coordinate 92,916 of JAYFPQ010000069.1, read as the reverse complement.
AGAGGAAGTAGCCAAAGAGCGAAACCGGCGCGGAGGAGAAGTTCTTCAGCTCCACCCATTCCTCGCGCTCGCCGTCCTCATCGACGCGGGAAAGCGTATTGATCTTGAGCGCCTCGTTGATGTGGATCGGGTCGCTCTTATCCATGATTGTGACCTTGGTGTCCGTAAACGTCTTGTCGCTGTTGGTGGCTTCAAACGTCGGAAACGCAGTATAGACCCCAGCGCCGGAAGCGTCCTTTACCACCGACAGTCCGTTGGGCAGACCCGGCTGCCAGCTGATTCGGTCAATTAGATTGCCCTGTAAATCCGAAAGCAACAGCACGGAATCCTCGTTGCTGAGCCGGAATGCCGAGTGGATTCCGTCCGTCGCGTCGCTTCCCATGCCCGTCAGGTAAATGCAGAGGTATCCACCGGGCGCGACGGTGCCGGAGGGGATTTGCCACTTGAGCGGATCGCTCTCGTCGTCCGACAGGCAGAAATTCTCGAGGCTGACCGGATTTCCCCCACTGTTGTAGAGCTCCAACCAGCGGTAGTGCCCGCCGCTGTCCGAGGGGAGCACCTCGCTGATGCTGATATCCTTGAGGTTCTGCGCGGCAAACACCGCGTCCAGCGTCAGATAGAATTCGCCCGTGTTCTCCTTGCCCGGGGAAGGAACGGCGCAGAATCCGTAGGTTCCATCGGATTCGCGCACGTAGGAAACGTCCGTATACAGCGGCGGAATCTCCATTTGGGTCACAATTCCATAATAGGGGTCCGTAATAAACAGAAAATCGCCGCTCTTGCTCAGGCCAAAGTTCGTGCAGTTCACGCTGTTTTCGCTCGGTTTCTCGGCGGTTGTTGCGTAAAGAATTTTGTATTCGCCGGGCGCGATGGACGTGTCCTTGGGGAACACAAATTTATGCAGATCGCGCAGGTTATCCGAAACGCCGTAGCCGGAGAGGTCAATCGCCTCGCTGCCGGCGTTGTAGAGCTCAATCCAGTCCGGCGTACCGAGCGCGTTGTCCACGAGCGAACGCTTATTGCTGGAGACGATCTCGTTGACGACAAGTCCGCTGCCGGATGCGGCTTTGCCGCCGGAGCACGCAAACAACAGCGGCAGGAGTACCGCCGTAATAGCAAGCAGGATAAGTGCTTTTCTTGACTTTACACGCATTTTATGTTGATCCTCACGTGAAAAACATTATACCACAGCGTTTATCGGAAAAGAAGGAAGCCATATTCGTTCCAAAAAAAGTTACAATACAAACTTTACATACGGGCGGTCACCCACCATTCGGGAAAAGTTACAAACAGACCATCGGTCAAAGCACTCGACCACAGTAAGCAAAAAAGTCCCACGGGAAACCCCGCAGGACTTTTGCTTTGTTTGCTGTTAGTCGACCAGCTCGAGAACCACCATTTCGGCGGCGTCTCCGCGGCGCGGCCCAAGCTTGTACATGCGCGTGTAGCCGCCCTTGCTGCCGGCTGCGGCACGCTTGGCATACTTCGGCGCGATGTCGCGGAAGAGCTTTTCCACCACCGGATGCGCGCGTTCCTTCGTGCGCTCAGTGTATTCGCTCTTGCTTTCCTTGTTGGCCTTCGCCTCCGGAATGTCATACAGATACGCCATCATTGCGCGGCGCGCGGCAAGCTTGCTCGGCTTGTCGTTGGTGACTTCGCGCTTGATGATCTGCGACTTCTCGTTGCGGGATTCCTTCTCTACGGTCTCGCTGTTATCGTATTCCCGAACAGCCAGCGTAATGATCTTCTCGGCAATCGACCGGATCTCCTTGGCGCGTGCTTCGGTCGTAACGACCTTGCCGTTCCAGAGAAGCGCCGTGGTCTGATTCCTCAGCAGAGCGACACGCTGATCAGAGGGCTTACCCAGTTTGCGGTTCGCCATTGTGCTTCCTCCTTATTCATCATGTGCGCGAAGCGACAGACCCAGCGCACTCAGTTTTGCTTGAACTTCCTCGAGCGACTTCCGGCCGAGATTTCGAACCTTCATCATCTCTTCCTCATCCCGCTGCACAAGCTCTTCGACGGTGTTGATGCCGGCGCGCTTGAGGCAGTTGTAGGAGCGGACGGAGAGGTCGAGGTCCTCGATGTTCATCTCCAGAATTCGTTCCTTCTTGCTCTCTTCCTTCTCAACGAGAATCTCCACGCCGACGACGTGGTCGGTCAGGTTGATGAAGAGCGCAAGGTGCTCGGTCAGGATCTTGGCCGCGAGGCTCGCCGCCTCGTCCGGCTTGATGCTGCCATCCGTCCAGATTTCGAGCGTGAGCTTGTCAAAGTCCGTAATCTGTCCGACGCGCGTGTTCTCGACCGTGAAATTCACCTTCGAAATCGGGGTGAAGATCGAGTCCACGGCGATCTCGCCGATGGGCATATCATGACGCTTGTTGCGTTCCACCGGCACATAGCCGCGGCCGTGCTCGAGCATGATCTCCATATGGAGCTTCGCGCCCTTGTCCAGCGTCGCAATGTGCAGATCGGGGTTGATGATCAGCACGTCGGAATCCGGAAGGAAATCCTTCGCCAGCACTTCACCCTCGCCCGCCGCGTCAATGATCAACTTCTTGGGGCCGTCGCTGTAAAGCTTGCAGCACAGCTCTTTGAGGTTGAGCACGATCTCGGTTACGTCTTCTTTCACGCCTTCGATAATCGAAAACTCGTGGAGCACTCCGTCGATGCGTACGCTCGTAACCGCCACACCGGGCAGGCTCGAGAGCAGCACGCGACGCATGGAATTGCCACGCGTGGTGCCGAATCCGCGCTCCAACGGCTCTACAACGAATTTGCCATAGTTCTCCGTCAGTTCAACACATTCGAGTTTGGGCTTTTCGATCTCTAACATGGCATACCCTCCTTCGGTTTGTATGTTGCGGTCCGCCAAGTTTGCATGGCTTACCTGGAGTAGTACTCAACGATGAGGTGCTCTTCAATCGTCAAGTCGATATCGCCGCGTGCCGGGAGAGCGACGACCTTACCGGTGAGCTTTTCGGCGTCCAGTTCGAGCCATTTCGGGATCGTTCTGGCTGCACCCTGCTCTTTGAGGGTTTTGAAGAATTCCACGTCTGTGCTCTTTTCGCGGACGGAGATCACATCGCCTTCCTTCACGAGGTAGGAGCAGATGTCAACCTTCTTGCCGTTGACGCGGATATGGCCGTGCGTGACCATCTGGCGCGCCATGGGGCGGGATTCGCCAAAGTTGAGGCGATAGCAAACGTTGTCGAGACGGCGTTCGAGCAGCGAGAGCATGTTTTCACCGGTGATGCCGCGCATGTTGGAAGCCATTTCGTAGTATTTCGCAAACTGAGATTCGAGCACGCCGTAGGCTCTGCGAACCTTCTGCTTCTCGCGAAGCTGAATGCCGTACTCGCTCTGCTTTTTCCTGCCCTGGCCATGCATGCCCGGCGGGGTGTGGCGCTTGTTGATGGCGCATTTTTCGCCATAGCAACGGTCGCCCTTCAGGAAAAGCTTCACGCCTTCTCTGCGGCACTGCCGGCAGACGGAACCTGTATATCTAGCCATTACGCTTTCCCTCCTTAAACCCTTCTACGCTTCGGCGGGCGGCACCCGTTGTGCGGAATGGGCGTCACGTCCTTAATCATGTTGACGTCGAGACCGGCGGTCTGCAGGGCGCGGATAGCCGACTCACGGCCGGAACCCGGTCCCTTGATGTAGACTTCAACGGTCTTGAGCCCGTGCTCCATCGCGCCGCGCGCGGCGGTTTCCGCCGCCATCTGCGCCGCAAACGGGGTGGACTTCTTGGAGCCGCGGAACCCGAGCGAACCTGCGCTCGACCAGCTCAGGGCGTTGCCCTGCAGGTCGGTGATGGTCACAAGGGTGTTGTTGAAGGAGGAGCGAATGTGCGCCGCGCCACGCTCAATGTTCTTGCGCTCGCGACGTTTCCGCGTAGTAGCGGTCTTCTTTACTTGCTTAGCTGCTGCCATGTTCGCATATCCTCCTTATCTCTTCTTGCCGCCCTGCGAGCGCTTCGGTCCTTTGCGCGTGCGGGCGTTCTGTTTGGTGCTCTGTCCGCGAACCGGCAGGCCTTTGCGATGCCGAACGCCGCGGTAGCAGCCGATTTCAATCAGCCGCTTGATGTTCATGGAAGTTTCACGGCGAAGATCGCCTTCCACCTTGAGATTGTGGTCGATGTAGTCTCTGAGTTTGGAAACATCGCTCTCGGACAGGTCGCGCACGCGGACGTCGGGGTCGACGCCGGTTGCGGCCAATATTTCCGTAGCGGTTTTGCGGCCGATCCCAAATATGTAGGTCAAACCGATTTCAACTCGTTTGTCCCTGGGAAGGTCTACGCCAGAAATACGTGCCATATCGTTCCTTTACCTCCGTAAATAGTCATGAATGGTATTGATCTATATTCCATCCGCCGGAAACGCAAGCAGGGTTACCCGTTTGCGCAGCCGCTCCGACGGTTTTGTTTTCTTCTTAACCCTGCTTCTGCTTATGCTTCGGGTTCTCGCAGATAACCATGATGCGGCCTTTGCGCTTGATGATCTTGCACTTCTCGCAAATAGGTTTCACACTCGGTCTTACTTTCATGGTGGTTCTCCTTTCGATTCCTGTTCAAAATCTCGTTCGAAAAAGGGGATTTTCCCTTTAACTTCAGCTTTTGCCGCGCCAGGTAATACGCCCGCGGGACAAATCATACGGGGACAGCTCCACGGTGACCTTATCACCCGGCAGGATGCGAATGAAATTCATCCGCAGTTTCCCCGATATCGTTGCGAGTATCTTGTGACCGTTCTGGAGCTTTACCTCGAACATTGCGTTCGGGAAGGAATCCGAAACGACACCTTCAACTTCTATAACGTCCTGTTTCGACAAACTATCCCTCCTATTTGTCTGAGTCCACGTTGTAACCGAGCCGCTTCAGCGCTTTTCGCACATCCGCGTCGAGCAGTGTTGCTCCCTCGGCCACCCGCTTGGCAATCTCATCCGCGGTCTGCGGTTCGATGTGCAGGTGCATCAGTTTCTTTTTCTTCGGCCGCTCAAGCTTTCGGGTTTCCCCGTCGCAGAGCAGCACATGGTTGTCGTCGCATACGCCGATAATGACGAAGGCGCGCCCTTTGTCGTGTCCTGCGCGTGAGGTGCATACGACGCCAATCACCGGTTCGTTCATGCGTCAGCCCCCCTCGTGCAGCGTCAGGAGCCGGGGCTCCCCATCCGTAATCAGCACGGTGTTCTCGTAGTGCGCGGAGGGTTTCCCGTCCGCCGTGATCACCGTCCAACCGTCGTCGAGCTGATACACACGTGCGGTACCCATGTTGATCATCGGTTCCACCGCAATGGTCATGCCCGCTTCGAGCCGAACACCGCGTCCGAACCGCGAATCGTCCCAATAGTTGGGAACTTCGGGATCTTCGTGCATCCTTCGGCCGATTCCGTGGCCAACCAACTCGCGGACAACCCCGTAACCGTGGCGTTCCGCGTGCTGCTGAACTGCCTTTGCGACGTCGGAAATGCGATAACCCGGTTTCGCAAAGCGAATTCCTTCGAAGAAGCACTCCTTTGTCACGCGGACGAGCGTCTGCACGTCCTCCGGCACGGTGCCGATGAGCACCGTTCGCGCCGCATCCCCATGGAACCCGTCCTTGTACGCGCCGACGTCCAGCGACAGAATGTCGCCGTCCTTGAGGCGGTACTTGCCGGGAATTCCGTGAACCACCTGTTCGTTCACCGAGGTGCAGATGCTCCTCGGATAACCGTTGTAGTTCAGGAAGGAAGCTTCCGCGCCGCGGCTTTTGATAAACGCAACCGCGATGTCGTCCAGCTCCGCCGTGGTCATGCCGATTTCGGCAGACTGCGCGAGCAGGTTCAGTGTGTCCTCTACGATGCGCCCCGCAACGTCCATCTTCTCAATGTCCGCCGCGGACTTGATCGTAATCCCCTTTTGCTCGCTCATTTCGAAATCACTTCTCGAATTCTGGCGTCTACGGTGTCGATGTCCGCGTCCCCGTTAATCGTATGCAGCAGGCCTTTGGCCGTGTAGTAGTCGATCAGGGGTTTCGTGGAGCGCTCGTATACGACCAGACGATTGCGAACCGTCTCTTCCTTGTCGTCGTCCCGCTGGTACAGGGTTGCGCCGCAGTCGCAGACGCCGCTTTCCCGCGTGGAAACGTGGTACGCGGCCCCGCAATCGGGGCACATCCGCCGCCCGCTGATTCGGCTGATGAGCCGCTCTACGGGAACGTCGAGGTTGATGACGTGGTCGATCGCGCTGATTCCTTCCAGCGCCTCCGCCTGCGCAATTGTGCGCGGGAATCCATCAAAGAGGAATCCGTTTTTGCAATCGTCGCGCTGAATGCGGTTCTTCACCATGCCGAGAATCACGTCGTCCGGAACGAGTTCGCCCCGGTCGATGAGGCTCTTGGCCGCCAGCCCAAGTTCGGTTCCCTCGCGCATTTCCGCGCGGAGCATATCCCCAGTGGAGATATGCGCAATCCCGAACCGGGATGCGATCTTGACCGCCTGTGTGCCTTTTCCGGCGCCTGGCGGGCCTAAAAAGATCAGTTTCATAGCGAATCCTCCCGGACGGAGCAACGACTTCATCCGAGGATGAAATCCTGCTCGGTGTCGCTGTAAACGAGCTTTGCCGCGATAACCGCGGAACCGGCGCGCCGGCAGAAGACCGGCACGCCTGATTTCCGCAAATCGTTTTTCGTGACGGAGCCCCGAACGCTGTTGCCAGTTAGTTCAGGAAGCCCTTGTAGTGCCGCATGAGCATGTGGCTCTCGAGCTGCGAGGTCGTTTCGAGCGCAACGCTGACCATAATCAGCACGCTCGTCGCGCCAAACGCGCTGGACTCGGCCATGCCGCGCATCAACAGCTGCGGCAGGATCGCAACCACCGCGAGGAAGAGCGATCCGAACAGCGTCAGGCGTCCGGAGATCTTGCCAAGGTAGTCGCTCGTCGGCTTGCCGGGACGAATGCCCGTGATGAAACCGCCGTTCTGCTGCAGGTTCTTCGACATCTCGATCGGATTGAACGTCACGCTCGAGTAGAAGAAGCCAAATGCGACGATCAGGAGCGCGTAGATGATGTAGTAAACCGCGCTCGAGGTGCCGAGATACGTCTTATAGAACGTGTAGAACGCGCCGTTCGGCCAGAACTGGGCGATCATGCCCGGGAACTGGAGTAACGTCATAGCGAAGATCAGCGGCAGAACGCCGTTGGAATTCGCTTTGATCGGCAGGTAGGTGCTCTGGCCGCCAAACATCTTGCGGCCGACCACGCGCTTGGCATACTGAACGGGGATGCGGCGCTGCGCCTGATCCACGTGGGTAACCAGCGTGATGAGCCCAACGACGACGACCGCCAGAATGATCAGTTCCCACCACGGCAGAACTTGCACGAAGAGCTGCTGACCTAGGCTGATGAACGTCTTGGGTACGCGCGAGACGATGGAGGCAAAGATCAGCATCGAAACGCCGTTGCCAATGCCGTCCTCCGTGATGCGCTCGCCGAGCCACATCAGGAACGCGGTGCCCGCCGTTGCGCAGATACCGATGGTCGCATACGTCAGAATGCTCGTGTCCACCAGGTACTGGGAGCCGAGGCCGATGAAGATACCAATCGACTGAACCATTGCCAGCACGATGCCCGTGTAACGGGTTATCTTCTCGATCTTGACCTTGCCGTCCTCTTCCTTGCTCATGCGTTCCAGCGCGGGAATCGCGATGGTGAGCAGTTGCAGGATGATCGACGCGTTGATGTAGGGCGAAATGCCCATCGCGAAGATCGTGAACTGGCTGAACGAACTACCCGTGAGCAGATCGAGGAAGCCAAGGATGTCGTAGTTGGCGACGGCGCCTTTGAGGAGTTCGGTGTTCACACCCGGAATCGGAATAAAGCAACCGAGCCGGTAGACCACGATCAACGCAAGCGTGATGATGATCTTCTTACGAATCTCCTTGATCTTGAACGCGTTGATGAATGTCTGGAACATTAGCCGATCACCTCAACACTTCCACCTGCGGTCTTGATCGCGGTCTGAGCGGATTGAGAGAACTTCGCCGCTTTAACGTCCAGTTTCTTCGTCAGCTCGCCGCCGCCCAAAACCTTAAGGCCGTCCTTTTCAATCTTGCTGATGATGCCCGATTTCGTGAGCAGTTCAGCCGTCACTACGGTACCGTTCTCCAGACCGTTGAGGTCGGAAACGTTGATAATCGTGTATTCTTTTCCAAAGATGTTGGTAAAGCCCCGCTTCGGCAGACGGCGTGGCAGCGGCATCTGGCCGCCTTCAAAACCGTTCTTCTTGCTCCCGCTGCGCGCCTTCTGGCCCTTGTGACCCATTGTTGAGGTCTTGCCCATACCGCTACCGGTACCGCGACCAACGCGCTTCGGGGCTTTGACCGAACCTGGGGCGGGCGATAATTCATGCAGTTTCATGATGATGCACGTCCTCCTGCCTTAAACTTCTTCCACCGTTACGAGGTGTTTGACTTTAAAGATCTTACCGCGAGTGCAGGCGTTATCCGGCTGGATAGCGGAGCTGTTCAGCTTGTGAAGACCCAGCGCGACAACCGTGTCCTGCTGGTCTTTCAGACAGCCAATCGTGCTTTTCACAAGCGTGATCTTGAGCTTTTTGGCCTCCGCCACTTTTGCTTTTGCCATTGTGCCGTCCTCCTTAACCCAGGATTTCTTCCACGGACTTGCCGCGGGCTTTGGCGATCTGTTCCGCCGTGCGAAGCTGGCTCAACCCGTCAATCGTCGCTTTCACGCAGTTGCTGGGGTTGTTCGAGCCATAGGACTTCGTGCGGATGTCGCGAATGCCGACCATTTCGAGCACAGCGCGCGCGGGACCGCCCGCGATAACGCCGGCGCCCTCTTCGGCGGGCAGCATGCGAACATGGCCCTTGCCGAAACGGCCTTCCACGGCGTGCGGAATCGACGTGCCGACGATCGGAACCTCGATCATATGACGCTTTGCGTCTTCGACGCCCTTGCGAACCGCTTCCGGAATTTCCGCGGCTTTGCCAAGACCAACGCCAACCTTGCCTTTTTCGTTTCCGACGACCATCAGCGCGGTGAACCGGAAGTTCTTACCACCCTTAACGACCTTGGCAACGCGGTTGATGGACACGAGGCGTTCCTTGAACTCCGAGGGCTCTTTATCGAATCTTCTGTTATTTTGCATGTTCGGTCCTCCTTAGAAGTCCAGCCCGGATTTGCGAGCGCCGTCCGCAAGAGCAGCCACACGCCCGGTGTAGAGGTAACCTCCGCGGTCGAACACAACCTTGGTAACCCCCTTGGCTTTGGCGCGCGATCCGACGAGTTCCCCCACGATCGTGGCCTGCTCCACCTTGTTCTTGCCCTCGAGCTTGCCCTTGATTTCGGCGTCCAGCGTGGAAGCTGCGACCAAGGTGTTTCCAACGGTATCGTCGATCACCTGCGCGTAGATGTGGGTCGTGCTGCGGTAAACGTTCAAACGCGGACGCTCCGGCGTACCCACGATGTTCTTGCGCTGGCGATAATGACGAGCGACGCGAATCGCGTTTTTATCGATCATTTTAAACATCTTTTGTCACTCCTTCCTGCTTTACTTCCCGGTCTTGCCTTCCGTGCGGCGAACGACCTCGTTCTCAGAGCGAATGCCTGTGCCCTTGTAGGGTTCGGGCGGACGCACCGCGCGGATATCGGCTGCCGTCTGGCCAACCTTCTGCTTGTTGATGCCTTTTACCGTGATCTTCGTCGGCGCGGGCACTTCGAAGCTGATGCCTTCGGGCGCCGGAACGTTGACGGGATGCGAGTAACCGACGTTGATGACCAGCATCGTGCCCTGCATCTGAGCCTTGTAACCGACGCCAACGATTTCGAGCTTCTTTTCGAAGCCGGTCGTCGTGCCAACAACCATGTTGTTGATGAGCGTGCGGCTAAGGCCGTGCAGCGAACGGTGGCGCTTGTCGTCACTGGGACGTTTCACGGTGAGAACACCGGCGTCCTGCTCGAGCAGCATTTCCGAAGAGACCTTCTCGCTGAGCGTGCCCTTCGGACCTTTCACGGTGACGACGTTGTCGTCTGCGACCGTGATTGTCACTCCGGCAGGAATGCTGACCGGAAGTTTTCCGATACGAGACATTGTAGTTTACTCCTTTTCGTATTTCATGCGGGCGCGGACGTCCGTTTTGTTCCTAAAAACCAGCGGTTTCGGATCAAAACGAGGCATCCGCTCCTGATTCTTACCAAACGTAAGCCAGCACTTCGCCGCCAACGCCCTGTTTGCGCGCTTCGCGGTCGGTCATAACGCCGCGCGAGGTGGAAACAATCGCGATTCCCAGGCCGCCGAGCACTTTAGGCATTTCGTCCTTACGCGCGTAAACGCGAAGACCGGGGCGGGAGATGCGCTTGATGCCAACGATGACGCGCTGCTTGTTCTGGCCGTACTTGAGTTGAATTCGAATCGTCTTCTTCTCGCCGTCGGCAATGACCTCAAAGCTCTTGATGTATCCCTCGTCAACGAGAATCTGCGCGATGGCCTTCTTCATCGTGGAGGCGGGGATCTCGACGGAGTCGTGCTTTGCGATCAAAGCGTTGCGGATACGGGTGAGCATATCGGCAATGGTATCTGTCATGTTCGTTTCCTCCTTTACCAGCTTGCCTTGCGTACGCCGGGAATTTCGCCCTTATACGCGAGTTCGCGGAAGCAAATGCGGCAGACGCCATACTTGCGCAAAACCGAGTGGGGCCTGCCGCAGATGCGGCAGCGGGTGTAGCCACGGGTGCTGAACTTCGGTTCGCGCGCCTGTTTTAACTTCATGCTTAACTTTGCCATATCGCTATCCTCCCTTTTCAGCCCTGTACAAACGGCATGCCGAGCTGGGTGAGCAGCTCTTTGCATTCTTCGTCCGTCTTGGCGCTGGTCACGAACACGATGTTCATGCCGCGTGTCTTATCGATGTCATCGTAGTTGATCTCGGGGAAGATCAGCTGTTCCTTGAGACCGAGGGCGTAGTTGCCGCGGCCGTCAAACGCTTTGTCGGACACGCCGTGGAAGTCGCGCACGCGGGGCAGGACGATGTTGAAGAGCTTATCGACAAAGTAGTACATCCGGTCGCCACGGAGCGTAACCTTCGCGCCGATGGTCATGCCTTCGCGAACCTTAAAGTTCGCAACGCTCTTCTTAGCGCGGGTGACGACGGCTTTCTGGCCGGCGATCGTGCCGAGTTCCTTGATTGCGGCTTCGATTCCCTTGGGGTTTTCCTTGTCGGAACCGAGACCCATGTTGATGATTACCTTTTCGAGACCCGGAATCTGCATGACGTTCTTGTAATTGAACTTCTCGCGCATCGACGGTGCAACCTCATCGAGGTAGCGTCTCTTCATGCGCGGCATGCCTTCGAGTTTCTTCATGTCCGCCTGCGGGCCCTTTGCCTTCTTCGCGGCGGGCTTGGAGGCGTCTGCCTTCTTCTCGACCTTCGCGGCGGCTTCCTTCACGGCGCCCGCAGCTTTGGCTACGGTTTCCGCGGCGGCTTCGCTCACGGCTTCCACCGCTTTTTCGGCGGTTTCGGCGGCGGCTTTGGCGGTCTTCTTGACGGCCTTTTCCGCTTTTTCGGCGGTTTCGGCAGCCGCTTCCGCGGTTTCCTTAACGGCCTTCTTCACGGTCTTTTCAACCGCTTCTGCTGCTTCGGCGGCCTTCGGAGCTGCCTTCTTCGCGGCTTTCTTTACTTCTTTGGTAACCGTTTCGGCTGCTGCTTCCACGGCGTCGACGACGGTTTCAATGTCCTTTTTTGTTGCCACTTGTCAGTTCCTCCTTCCGCCTTAATCCATTACCTTGCCGCATTTTTTGCAAACGCGGACGCTCTTTTGCTTCTTCTCGCCCGAGATCTCGACTTCCTTGGTCTTGTGAGCGACGCGGGTGGGCTTGTCGCACTTCGGGCAAACGAGCATCACGTTGGAAGCGTGAATCGCGCTTTCCTGCTCGATGCGGCCGCCGGGCTGTCCCTGCTTGCGGGGCTTCACGTGACGGGTAACCATCGCGGCGTTCTGAACGACCACGCGCTCGTCATCGGGATGCGCAACCAGGATTTTACCCTTTTTGCCCTTGTCTTTGCCGGAGATGACAACGACGGTATCGCCTTTTTTGACGTTCAAACTGCTCATGTCATGCTCCTCCTTTACAGTACTTCCGGTGCGAGGGACACGATCTTCATATAGTCCTTCTCACGGAGTTCACGCGCCACGGGCCCAAAGATACGGGTGCCGCGGGGCTGCTTCTGGTCGTTGATAATGACGGCGGCATTGTCGTCGAAGCGGATATAGCTTCCGTCCGGACGCTGAATGCCAAACACCGTGCGCACGACGACCGCGCGAACGACGTCCTTCTTTTTCACAGCGCCGCCCGGCGAAGCGGACTTGACGCTGGCCACGATCACGTCGCCGATATTGGCGGACTTACGGTAGGAACCGCCCAGCACGCGAATGCACATGATTTCCTTCGCGCCGCTGTTGTCCGCGACCTTTAATCTGGTTTGCGGTTGAATCATCTTTCCAGTTCCTCCAATCGTTACTTCGCCTTTTCGACGATCTCGACGAGGCGCCACCGCTTGTCCTTGCTGATGGGGCGCGTTTCCATGATCTTGACGGTATCGCCAATGCCGCACTGGTTCTCTTCGTCGTGAACCTTAAACTTCCGGGTGCGGTTGACCATTTTTCCATACAACGGGTGGCGAACCTTTGTCTTGATGGCGACGACAGCCGTCTTATCCATTTTATCGCTGACGACCACGCCGATACGGGTCTTTCTGTATCCTCTTTGTTCCATCTTCACTGTCCTCCTTCCCGTCACTCGGCGACCTTCGCAAGCTCGCGCTCGCGGAGAATCGTTTTCACTCTGGCAATGTCCTTCTTGCACTCGCTGATGCGGTTCGGGTTGGTCAGACCGCCGGTAGCCGACTGAAAGCGAAGATTGAACAGTTCGCTCTTAAGCTCTTTTTCCTGAGCGGTAAGGGCGTCGTTTGTCATATCGCGAAACTTATTTGCCTTCATCGGTTTCACCACCCTTTTCGGTTTCCTTCTTGATCACTTTGCATTTCAGCGGGAGTTTATGCATCGCAAGACGGAGCGCCTCGCTTGCTTCCTCCTGTTCCACGCCGGCGATCTCAAAGAGAACACGACCCGGCTTGACTACAGCAACCCAGTATTCCGGGGAGCCCTTGCCGCTGCCCATGCGGGTTTCGGCTGGCTTTTCGGTAACCGGCTTGTCCGGGAAAATCTTGATCCAGACCTGGCCGCCACGCTTGATGTAACGCGTCATCGCGACACGCGCCGCCTCGATCTGTTGGCTGGTCACCCAGCAGGGCTCCATCGCCACTAAGCCATATTCACCGTAGGTAATCGTGTTGCCGCGGGTTGCTTTGCCCTTCATGCGGCCGCGGAAAACCTTGCGGCGTTTTACTCTCTTTGGCATCAACATGGTTATTTGCCCCCTTCCTCACGCTTTTCGGAAGCCTTGCGCTTGCCGAGCAGCTCGCCCTTGTAAATCCAGACCTTGCAGCCGATGCGGCCGTAGGTGGTCTTCGCTTCCGCGAAACCATACTGGATGTCCGCGCGCATGGTCTGCAGCGGGATGGAACCGTCGTGGTAGCCTTCGCTGCGCGCGATTTCCGCGCCGCCCAGACGGCCGGAGACCATGAGCTTAATTCCCTTGACGCTGTTCTTCTGCATGGCGCGACCCATCGCCTGCTTCAAGGCGCGGCGGAAGCTGATGCGCTTCTCGAGCTGGGACGCGATGTTTTCCGCAACCAGCTGCGCGTCTGCGTCCGCATCACGGATTTCCATGATGTTGACGTTCACGTCCTTGCCGATCACCTTCTTGATGTCTTCCTTGATCGTCTCGATTCCCGTGCCGCCCTTGCCGATGAGAAGGCCGGGGCGCGCGGTGAAGATGCTCACCGTGATCTTGCCCGCCGCGCGATCGATCTCGATGCGCGAAATGCTGGCCAGGTAGTACTTCTTCTTCACGAAGTCGCGAATCTTGCGATCCTCGACGAGGAAATCGGCGAAGTCCTTCTTGGAGGCGTACCAACGGGTGTTCCAATCTTTGATGACACCGACGCGGAAGCCGTTCGGATTAACTTTTTGACCCATTACTCATTTCCTCCTTACTTCGCCTGATCCAGAACGACCGTGATGTGGCTCGTGCGCTTGTGGATTGCACTCGCGCGGCCATGTGCTCTCGGCCGGAACCGCTTCAGGGTCGGGCCCTGATTGGCGTAGATCTCAGCGACGTAGAGCTCTTCGCGGCTCATGTCCAGGTTGTTTTCCGCGTTCGCAATTGCGCTCTTGAGGAGCTTCGCCACCGGTTCGGTCGCCGCTTTCGGCGTGTAGGTCAGAATGGCTTCGGCTTACTTGACGCTCTTGCCGCGGATCAGGTCGATCACGGCCTTCACCTTGCGCGAAGAGATGCGGATATATTTTGCGGTCGCGTGCGGGCGCTTGTCGGCGTTGGCCGAACGCTTGGCCGACTTTTCTCTCATTCTGGTTGCCATTTTGCTTCGTTCCTCCTTACTTCGCGGACGAGGACTTCTCGGAGCCCCTGTGTCCTCTGAACGTGCGCGTGGGCGCGAATTCGCCCAGTTTATGGCCGACCATTTCCTCGGTTACATACACGGGCACGTGCTTCTTTCCGTCATGTACCGCGATGGTATGTCCAACCATCTCGGGATAAATGGTAGAGGCGCGAGACCATGTCTTGACGACGGTCTTTTTTCCGCTCGCGTTCATCGCCTGAATGCGCCCCAGGAGGCGTTCGCTGATAAACGGGCCTTTTTTAACCGATCTGCTCATTGTTTATCTCCTTCCCCTTCCCATTACTTACCGCTGCCACGGCGTAAGATGTACTTGTTCGTCGGGTTCTTATGCTTGCGCGTCTTGTAACCAAGCGCGGGCTTGCCCCACGGGGTGACCGGGCCGGGTTTGCCGATCGGGCTCTTGCCTTCGCCGCCGCCGTGCGGGTGGTCGCAGGGGTTCATGACGCTGCCGCGAACCGTCGGGCGGACGCCCATGTGGCGCTTGCGGCCGGCTTTGCCGATCTGGATGTTCGCGTGGTCGATGTTGCCGACTTGGCCGATCGTGGCCTTAGCGTTCATCGGGATCAGGCGGACTTCGCCGCTGGGCAGGCGAACCTGCGCATAGGCGCCTTCCTTTGCCATGAGCTGCGCGGCGTTGCCCGCAGAGCGGACCAGCTGCGCGCCCTTGCCGGGCTTGAGCTCGATGCAGTGGATCATCGTGCCAACCGGGATGTTGGCGATCGGCAGAGCGTTTCCAACCTTGATGTCCGCGGTTTCGCCGGAGATGATCGTTTCGCCGACCGTCAGGCCGAGCGGAGCGATGATGTAGCGCTTTTCGCCGTCTGCATAGTGCAGAAGGGCAATGTTGGCCGAGCGGTTCGGGTCGTACTCAATCGAGAAGACCTTCGCGGGGACGTTGTCCTTGTTGCGCTTGAAGTCGATGATGCGGTACTTCTGGCGCGCGCCACCGCCCTGGTGGCGAATCGTGATCTTGCCGGTGTTGTTGCGGCCGGCATTCTTCTTCTTATCTTCGAGCAGCGAGCGTTCCGGCGTTGTCCTTGTAATCTCCTCAAACGAGGATACCGTCATGAAGCGCTGGCACGGCGTAATCGGGTTAATCTTACGGATACCCATGGTTCGTCCTCCTTACTGCGAGATGCTGTCGAAGAACTCAATACCCTTGGAGTCCTCCTTCAGCTTCACGTAGGCCTTTTTGCTGGACGGGGTGCGGCCCTGGCTGTTGCCCTGGCGGCGCATCTTGCCGTCGCTGTTGACCGTGTGCACGCTTGCAACCGCAACGCCAAAGATCTCTTCGACTGCCTTCTTGATTTCGATCTTGTTGGCGGTCTTGGCCACTTCGAACGTGTAGGTCCGGCCGGGGAACTGATCGTAGGTTTTTTCCGTCAGCACCGGCTTTTTGATGATGTCATATGCGCTCTTCATCAGGCGTACACCTCCTCGATCTTCTTTGCCGACGCCTCGGTGAGGATCAGCGTTTTATACTTGAGAATCTCGTACGCGTTCAGGGTGCCGACGAGCGTCGTCTTGACGCCGGGGATGTTGCGCGCGGCGCGTTCCACCACTTCGTTCGGTTCCGGCAGAACGATGAGCGCCTTGTTGACCTTGATCGCTTCGAGCGCCTTGACCATCTCTTTGGTCTTGGCCGCTTTGAGGTTGATCTCGTTGAAGAGGATCAGGTCGTTCTCCAGCACCTTGCCGGAGAGCGCGGACTTCATCGCGAGACGCTTGACCTTCTTGTTCACGCGGATCGTGTAGTCGCGGGGCTTCGGTGCGAACACCACGCCGCCGTGACGCCACTGGGGCGAACGGGTGGAACCCTGACGGGCACGGCCGGTGCCCTTTTGACGCCAGGGCTTGATGCCGCCGCCGGAGACTTCCGAGCGGGTCAGCGCGCTCTGCGTGCCCTGACGGCAGTTGGCCAGATGCGCTTTGACGACCTCATGTAATACATATTGATTGACGGGCTGTCCGAACGTGGCTTCGGAGAGCTCATACTCACCGACCTTTTTGCCGGTGATGTCGACCATTGCTACTGTTGGCATTCTCTTGCTCCTCCTTACTTCACGGTGCTCGTTAGAGCGACGAGGCCGCCCTTCGGGCCGGGAACCGCGCCTTTGACGAGCAGCAGATTGCGCTCCGCGTCGACGCGCACGACTTCGAGGTTCTGCACGGTAACGGTAACGTTGCCCATGTGACCCGGAAGGTTCTTGTGCTTGAACACGCGCGACGGGCTCGAGTTCGCGCTCATCGAACCGGGGGCACGATGGAAGTGCGAACCATGCGTCATCTTGCCGCGGGCCTGATTCCAACGCTTCACGACGCCCTGAAAGCCCTTGCCCTTGCTGATGCCACGAACGTCGATCTTATCGCCTTCGGCGAAGACGTCCGCTTTGATGACCTGACCAACTTCGTAGCTGGCTGCGTCTTCGAGCTTGAACTCTCTCATATAACGGAGGGGTTTCACGCCCGCTTTGGCAAAGTGACCCGTTCTGGGTTTGTTGGAGAGCTTCTCGCGAAGTTCGCCAAAGCCAACCTGAACGGCTTCATACCCGTCGGTCCCGACGGTCTTCTTCTGAACTACGGGGCAGGGACCGGCTTCGATGACTGTCACTGGGATCATGGTACCGTCAGTGCGGAACATCTGCGTCATACCGATCTTTTTGCCCAAAATGGCTTTCTTCATGTTTACCTCCGATGGTTACAGTTTGATCTCGATGTCGACACCGGCGGGGAGATCAAGCTTCATCAGCGCGTCAACGGTCTTGGAAGACGGCTGGAGAATGTCGATCAGACGCTTGTGGGTACGCATCTCGAATTGTTCGCGGGAATCCTTATACTTATGGGTTGCGCGCAGAATGGTAACGATTTCCTTCTCCGTGGGGAGCGGAATCGGTCCGCTGATCTGTGCTCCGGTTCTCTTGGCGGTTTCAACGATCTTCTCCGCGCTCTGGTCAATCAGAGAGCTTTCATACGCCTTGAGCTTGATGCGAATTCTGTTTGCCATATGATTGAATTCCTCCTTACTTGATCGGCGGTACACAAGGCCGTGTGTTTCCTTCTTCATAAGACATGCGCAGCCTTCCGGCTGTGCGTTTGCTTGTTCGGGACTGCACGAATTGCCTCGCGTTTGACGCCCTCGTCCTGATTTTGGACGCTGGGTCTGAGCGGAAATTACCCGGATGGCAAGAACCGGCAACCTCCCGTTCATCCCTGTCCGCGCGCGAAAACCTGCGCTTACGGCGCGAACAGTCTTATTTTACATGCTCGATTACAGGATTGCAAGAAGAATTTTCAGAATTTGGCGTGTTTTTTCTTCGAACCAGATCGATGGAACCGCCGTATTTCGGCAACAGACTCGAATAAAGTGTTTTTTGCTTCCGTTTCGCCAAAATCCTTCGTTTTTCGCTGAATTTGGCGCTTTCGTAGTGTACCACAGCGGTTTTCGAATATCAAGGTAAATTTCGAGGAACAATACAAATGAGAACCCGCTCGCCGTATGGTATTCGACGAACGGGTTTATGTGTTTCTTCTATATAAGGTATGCGTTGTTCAGCTTGCGTGTTTCTGATGGGTGATCCAAAACAGTGTCAGCGTATTGACCACGCAGATGAGCGCGGCGCCGACGTCCGCCAGAATCGCAATCCACATCCCCGCGATGCCCAGCGCGCCCAGCACGAGCGCAATCGTCTTGATGCCCAGCGCAATGGCAATGTTCTCGCGCGCCTTGGCAACCGTGCGTTTCGACGCGCGAATTGCAAACGGCAGGCTCGTCAGATCGTGCGTCAACAGCAGCGCGTCCGCCGCCTCCGCCGCCATCTCGGTTCCGCCAAGGCCAACGGCAATGCCGATGTCCGCGCCCGCGAGCACCGGCGCGTCGTTGATTCCGTCGCCAACAAAGAGCGTGCTGCCGTGCTTTTGCCGAATTTCACGCATCACGCGGAGCTTGTCCGCGGGCTGGAGCGAGGCAAACACCTCCGAGACGCCAACCTGCTTGCCAACGGCCCGCGCCGCCGCTTCCGCGTCCCCGGTTAGAATCGCCGTGTAGCCGACGCTGCGATCCAACGCGGCAATCGCCGCTTTGGCACTCTCGCGCACACGGTCTCCAACGAAGACTGCGCCTGCATACGCGCCGTCCACGGCAACGAGCACGCTCGCGTCGGAATCGGTTGCGGCGCCTTCCTCTTCCATCAAAGCAAGATTGCCAACCGCAACGCGCCGCCCGTCGACCTCTGCGACGACACCCTTGCCCGCGAGCTCCTGCACGTTTGCTGCGGTGTATCCGCGCGTCTGTGCCCGAGCAATTGCCGAGGCGACGGGATGCAGGCTTTGCTGCTCCGCAGCGGAAGCCAGCGCAAGCAATTCCTCGATCGGCAATCCCGCGCTTTCCACGCGCTGCACCTCAAACACGCCCTCGGTCAGTGTGCCGGTCTTGTCCAGCACAACCGCCTTTACGCGCGGCAGGCGCTCCAGCGAGTCCGCGCCCTTCAGCAGCACGCCCGCGCGGGAGGTAATCCCAAGCCCGGCAAAGAACGTCAGCGGAATGCTGAGCACCAGCGCGCAGGGGCAGGAAATCACGAGAAAGATCAGCGCGCGGCGAATCCATTCGCTCCACTCACCCGCGCCAAAGAGCGGCGGCAGCACGGCGACCAGCACCGCCGCGGCGATGACGGAAGGCGTATAGAAGCGTGAGAAGCGCGAAATGAAGCGCTCGATCGCGGGCTTGTTCTTCGTTGCGTCTTCCACCGCGCGTAGCAGGCGGCTCGTCGAGGACTCTGCCGCAATTCTGCTCACGCGAATCGTCAACGGCCCACTCGTGTTCACCGCACCGGCGGACACCTCTACGCCAGCCTTCGCCAGCAGCGGTTTCGGCTCGCCGGTCAGCATTGAAACATCCAGCAGGCTCTCACCAATTTCGACCGTTCCGTCCAGCGGAATCCGTTCGCCAACCTTCACGAGAATCGTCTCCCCGACGGCAATCTCCTCCGGCTTGACCAGTTCCTGTTCGTCGCCCGAAACGCGGCGCGCCTGATCGGGATGGAGCTCCACCGCGTCCGCAATGCGCTTGCGGCTGCTGCGCACCGCCGCTTCCTGCAAGGTTTCGCCAACGCCGTAGAAGATCATGACCGCGGCGGCCTCCGCATAGTCCCCCAGCACAATCGCACCGATGGTCGCGACGCTCATGAGTACGTTCTCGTCAAAGAACCGCTTCTTGAGTAGCCCCGTCCCCGCGCGGAGCAGCACTTCGTACCCGGAAAGCAGGTATGCCGCAATGCGCAACGCAATCTGCACCCAGCCGGTGAGAAAGAGACTGCCAATCAGCAGCGCGGCAGCAACGCCGATAGCGATGAACTTGCCCGCTTCCTCCGCGCCGCCTTCGTGCTCCTCGTCGTGGTCGCCGTCGTGACTGCAATGCTCGCAGGTAGCAGCTTCGTGCCGCTCAATTCGGTTCGCCACGGAGCAGACGCTCCCCTCCGCGCAGGAGTCCGGGTCGGGTTCGGGTTTCGCGGTTTGAATGGTACGCGCGGGATTTTTGCCGCAGACGCAATGCTCCGCGTCCAACCCGCAATACTTGCATTTTTCGCTTGGGCCAAGGATGGTTCTACGCATGGTTCGGTTCCTCTCTCTGGATGACGACCTGCAACAGTCGGCGGATCGTATCGCCAATTTCATTTTCATTCAAATAGTATACGGCGCGCTGCCCCGTTTTACGGAAGCCGACCACGTCGCACTGCCGCAGAATGCGCAGATGGTGCGAAACCGCCGGCTGGCTCATGCCCAGCAGGTCCGCCATTTCGCAGACGCAGAGGTCGCTCGCAGCCAGCATGGACAAGAGCTTTACCCGCGTGCTGTCCGAAAGATGCGCAAAGACCGCTGCAACATCCGCCGCCTCCGCCTCGCTTGGCAAACGCGCACGCGCTTTTGCTTCATGTTGCGGGTCGATATGGTTCTCGCAACAGAGTGGGGCAATCACCATCTCTTCCATAAGCGCTCCTTTATATAAGTGATTGCTTATATACTAGCACTTTACTAGTGTTTGTCAAGCACTTCTCTCCTGTAAATTACAGTCCTTTCTATATGGCCTCCTCCGTATTATAAAAAAGGAGCGGACGCTGTCGCGTTCCGCCCCTTTTGGCTCGTTTGTTCTTATAGACTCCGCATCAGGCGCACGTAGAACTGCACCGTAGTGACGATCTTGTCCAGCGGAATGCGCTCGTCGTGCCCGTGGATGCAGCCGCGCTCCTGCTTGGTCAGCTCCATCGCCGAGAAGCGGTAGACATAGTCCGAAATCGCGCAGTAGTGGCGCGAGTCCGAGCAGGCGACCATCAGGTAAGGCGAGATCAACGCCTCCGGCCAGGTCTGCGCAATCGCGCTGGTGAGCTTGTCCCAGCCGTAGCCCTTCGTTTCGGAAACGCGACTCGGGTCCATGCCCTGCACAATGCTCGCCTGAATGCCCTTGTCGTCCAGCCGATCCTTGAGCGCCGTGAGCGTCTCCTCGCAGGTGCTGCCGTTGATCACGCGGAGGTTGGCAACCATGCGCGCGCGCGGCGGGAGCACGTTGCTCGCCTTGCTGCCCTCGGCCATCGTAAACGCGCAGGTGGTGCGCATCATGGCGTTGAGCTCGCCGCCGGTCTTTTTGCAGAGCGCGTCCAACAGCGGCAGGAAGCACCAGAGGTTCGAAAAGATCACGCGATACAGAAAGCTCGAGCGCCGGCCCAGTGTATCGAACATTTCGGCGACGGGCTTGGTCAGCTTCCGCGGGAAGGGCTTGTTTTCAATTTGGGTGACGGCGCGCGCGAGGCGGCCGAGTCCCGTATGCGGCGGCGGTGCGGAGGCGTGCCCGCCCGCTCCTTCGATCACGAACTGCGCGTCCATGAGTCCTTTTTCCGCAATGCCGATCAGCGCGCAGGACTGCGAAACGCCGGGGAAGATGCCGTCTACGACCGCGCCGCCCTCGTCCACCACGATGGCCGGAACGACGCCGCGCACGCGCAGGGTTTCCACAATGACCGGCTGGGATTTGCCCGCAACCTCCTCGTCCCCCGCAAACGCGAAGTACATGTCATTCTCTGGAACAAAGCCCTTTTGCAGCAGATGCTCCGCCGCCTCCAGTACGCCGAGCAGCGTGCATTTCGTGTCCAGCGTACCGCGTCCCCAGAGGACGCCGTCCTCAATGATTCCCTCAAACGCGGGCTTCGACCAGCCCTCTTCGTTGACGGGTACCACATCGTAATGCGCCATGAACACGGCGGGCTGCTCCGCGCTCTTACCCTTGAGCGTAAAGAGAATGCCGCTTGGGCCAATCTCTTCGTACGAGGCTTTGCGGAACACCGTTGGGTAGAGTTTCTTGAGCAGCGCGCGGAATTTTTGGAACTCCGCTTTGTCAATTTTCTCGTCGTCGTAGTACGATACCGTTTTGCAGCGGATCATCTCGGCGAGATTGTCAATCGCCTTTTGCCCGTCCACCGCCGCCTCTTCGACGGCGACGGCCTGTGTCGCGCGGGGCTTGAACCGCAGCGCGCGAATCAGAATCACCGCGAGAAACGCGACGACCAGCGCCAGAAGCCCCAGCCAGAAGTAGGTCATATACTTTCCTCCCATCTCCGCTTCCGAAATCGGGAAGCAATTGTATTATTTCTTAATTAGTATACTACGCCCGTGCTTTGCCGAAGAATCGTCTTCGGCGAAACAGGGTTACAGAACGTTCTTTTTGTAAAGTATTCTGGCAACGCCAATGGCAATCAGCGCGCCGACCGGCACCAGAATGCCAACGCTACCCGCCAGCGACGGAACGAACAGGAACAGCACGATCATAAAGAGCAGCGGTGTAATCGCGATTTTCCAGTTCTTGGAGACAAACACCACGCCGAGCGCGCCGAAGAGCGCGGGCAGAATGTTGTCAAACGCGGGCTGCATGACCGGGCTTTCCAGAAACGGCTCGATCTGTGAGAGCAGCAGCACGCCCGCGGCAATGATCACGGTGGTCACCAGCGAGCTTGTCGCAATCGCGATGGTCGAAATCACTTCGCCCTCATCTGTGCAGGCCTTCACGTTCGCGCGATCCATGGCGTTGAGCGCGCAGGGCACCTTCAGGTTCGAGAGGTTGCCCGTCACGAAGCCGAGGTACGATCCGCCCGTGCCAAGCATAGGCACATAGGTGAATACCTCGATGACGCCAACCGTCCAGAAGATCGGCGCAACGCTCAAAAAGCCCTTCAGCACGCCGCCAATCGGCGGCCACGCGCTGTAATAGATGCAGATGGCGACCGGAACGGCGACGAGCATGGCCAGCGCGCCGAGAATCCAAAACCGCCCCATAAAGTGTACGCTGTCGCGATAACTGCGTTCTTGTTTCATATGCGTTTCCCTCCCTTACCCTACAATGGACTGCACGAGCGTCGTAATCGGAATTGATAGCGCCATACCGCCTAATAGGCTGATCGGCAGCGCGTACTCCTCGATCCATTTCGCTTTGAAAAGCTTGCGAATCAGTCCGCAAATCAGCATCAACAGCGCGCTCGAAAGCATCACGAAGACCGGAATCCAACCCGTCAGCCCCTCGCGCACATGCGCGAACACGACGCCGAGAAACGCGGAGATCATGCCGAGAAACAGTCCGGAAAGAAAGATTTCGCCCCATCTGGAATCCTTCGACTGAATCTTGCTGACGCCGTTTTCAATGCGCTTGCCGAGCACGGGCACGAGCACGAGCCCCGGCACAATGCCCAGCGTCATGACCCAGGCGATGGTCGTAAAAATCTTTGGGTCCGTAATCGGCTGGGACAACGTTGCGCCAACCGCGCTCGCGGCGGCCGCGGCGGCGGTCGTTTCGTAGGTCAGCGAGCCGATAACGGTGAGTCGCAACCAGGGCAGCGGAAAGCCGAGCGCCTTGCTCAGCGCAATAACGCCGAGCAAAATGGCAACGGCGGGCGCAATCGAAAAGATGGCCGACGAACCGACCGCCTTTCTGAGCACCTGCTTGTCCATGCCGAGCTGCTTTCCGCGCTTCCAGGCTTTTGCCAGAAACACAACGGACTGCAATACGACGTACGTAATCACGATTGCTACGATTACGTACATGAATCCACTGTTTGCGTTAAATTCCATCCCGATTCTCCCTTTCATCCTGCAAATACATTCTAAGTGTATATTTATTCCATTATAGCAGAGGACGTCCGCAAATCAATTGTTAAATAGTAATCTGTTCAAATCTAGACAGTTGTTGCACATTTTTTCTTTTACTGCATTGGTTCGCTCCACATAAAAAACGGGCAAACGCCCGTTGCGTTCACCCGTTGTGTTGTGCCAATCGTTTAGTTGATGTGATCCACGTCTTCGTCCATGCCGCCCATGAATTCGCGCGCAGCAATCCGCTTCTCGTCGCGCTCACGCTCGACCATGTCCGAGAGCATCTCCTTGACCTGCTTCGCGTTCTTGATGCGCTTGATCTCGATCTCCGGAGAGGATTTGTCCGCCGTGTTCAGGCGGATGGTGCCGAGGCCCCAGATGCGCTGGCTCAACGGGCGCTGGAGCGTAATGTCCAGAATGCGGTACAGGCGAATTTCGTCCTCCTTGCGGCTGATGAATCCTGTATCGATGACCAGCTTTTCCTGCGTCAGCGAGTAGCGCGTAAACGTCCAGGGCAAGCCAAAGATAATGCGTTTGCGATCTTTCCAAACGACGTCTGCCATATTGCGTCCTCCGTAAATGTATTGTAGAGATTATAACACGACTTGTCGCGCCGTAACAGGGCAATCTGCCCGTTTAGCGCATCGCGTTCTTTTTAATGATCACGGTCTTAAACTTCCAGCCCGCCGCCTGCGCCGCGGTCTTGACCGCCTTTGGAATTGCGCCGAGATCAAAGTTGTATTCAAACACCTTACCCTCCGGCCCGTACTGAACGCTCTTTACCTTGCGAAACAGCGTACTTCCGCTTTGAAACGACGATTCGCCGCTCATGCCAAAGGAAACGCCCGCGCTGATTTCGGTGGTCTTTTCGTACATCTTGATGATCTTGTCCGCCTCGTCCAGCAGAATCATTGCTTCGTAATGGAGTTTCTTCTTTCCGGTGGAAAAGCTCGCGTCGAGCAGTTCTTCGTCTACGCTGAGGTCGGTTTTGTCGCTGCGCACGGGTTTTACGCCGATTGCGGTGAGCTGGGACTCGATTTCCTGTAGCAACTCCTGTTTCATGCGCGATTTCCTCCCCGTTTTTCTGCGATTCTTTGATTTATTATACTGTTTCGTTCTGCAAAATTCAATTTTTTCCGTTTGATTGGGCAGTTCGATACCGCCAAACGAAAGATAAGAGCGCGCCGTTTCCGGCGCGCCCTTGGTGCGTTGTATTCGCTTAGATAAACAGGTTGACGTTGCTCTCTTCCGCGTCACCCAGATAGGCGCCGACGCCGCCGAGTTCGACTCCGTCGATGAGCTCCTCTTCCTTGATGCCCATGATGTCCATGCTCATCGTGCAGGCAACGATTTTGACGCCCGCCTTCATGGCCTTCTGGATCAGGGTTTCGAGGGAGTCCACGTTCTTCTTCTTCATGACCATCTTCATCATCGCGGTGCCCATGCCGGCCATGTTCAGCTTGCTCAGCGTGAGCTTGCCGGTGCCGCGCGGCATCATGCCGCCGAACATCGCTTCGATAAAGCTCTTCTTGACCTTAACCTTGTTGCCCCGGCGCAGCACGTTCAGCCCCCAGAAGGTGAAGAACATCGTCACCGGACGTCCCATCGCCGCCGCGCCGTTGGCAATGATGAAGCTCGCGAGCACGCGATCCAAGTCGCCGCTGAACACGATAATCGTCTTGCCATCGCCCGCAGGGCTTTGCGGAATCTGTTGCGTGACCACAGCGCCCGTGCCCTTCTTGACCAGCGCGACGTAGTCGTTGCCGCGGCGCTCGTTGCTCAAGAGCGTGTTGTTGGTTCTGCGCGCCCAGGCGACGATGTCCCGCGCAAAGCCGGGATCGCTGGCGGACACTTCCATGACCTGGCCGTCTTTCATTTCCTTCATGGTCTCAAAGACCTTCATGATCGGGCCCGGGCACTGCATTCCGCTGCAGTCGATGCGCATTGCCGCAACGGGGATGTTGGCGGTCTCCGCATGGCCGCTGTCGTGGACCGGTTCGTTCTTCGTATACGGCATGGGGTTGACCTCCTCATAATGTGTGGATTGATAGAAGCGCGCGCCGCCCGGATAGACCGAGACGTTGCCAAAGCCGTGCTGGCTCAGGATGCGCGCGGCGTTGTAGGCGCGAACGCCGATGGCGCAGAAAACGACGATCTCCTTGCTCTTGTCGAGCTCGCCAAGGCGGGCTCGCACCTGACCAAGCGGAATGTGCACCGCGCCAGGAATCGTATACGCGAGCAGTTCCGCGTCCTCGCGGACGTCCAGCAGC
The DNA here is from genome assembly GCA_034927595.1 of Christensenella sp. Lineage (GTDB taxonomy): Bacteria > Bacillota > Clostridia > Christensenellales > CAG-138 > UBA7703. Next base: position 66,983 of record JAYFPQ010000069.1, on the reverse strand, counting down.
ACCACGTCCTTATTGGTATCCGCAATGTTCCACGGCGCGATCTTGACGAGCCCGTTCAGCACATTCTCTGCCACAAAGCCGAGCATATTGACCGGGTCTTTCGCCGAGGAATACGGCGGCGCATAGGCAAACTCAAGTTCCTTGAGGTCTTTTACACTCGCACCAAGACGCGTTGCCACGCCAATGACGTCGATGCGCTTGTCCACGCCGTCCTTGCCGACGATCTGCGCGCCGAGAATTTTCTTGCCGTCCTTCGTAAAGAGCAGCTTGAGCGTCATCGGCACCGCGCCGGGGTAGTAGCTCGCGTGGTTGTTTTGCGTGATCGTGACGGTCTCAAAGTCCTTGCCCTTTACGAGGCCGCGCTTGACGAGGGTTTTCTCGTTCTCGCCGGTGTTCGCAACCGTAAGGTCAAACACCTTGGCAATCGACGAACCCTGCGTGCCTGTATAGCTCGCGTCGAGACCGGCGATGTTGTCCGCCGCGATGCGCCCCTGCTTGTTCGCAGGTCCCGCGAGCGGAATCATCGTCTGTTCCTTGCTGATGTAGTTCTCGACCTCGATCACGTCGCCAACGGCGTAGATCGAAGGATCGGAGGTAAGCATATGGTCGTTGACCACGATGCCGCCGCGCGGGTTCATGTTCAGCCCCGCGTCCTTGGCGAGCTGGCCGTTCGGGCGCACGCCGATGGACAGAATTACGAGCTCGGCGGAAACCTTTTTACCGCTCTTGAGCTGGATCTCCACGCCGCCGGTTACGTCGTTGAACGATTCCACCGCGTCGCCGAGGTGGAGTTCCACGCCGTTCTGAACGAGCGTTTCGTGCAGCAGCTGCGCCATCTCGTAATCGATGGGCGACATGACCTGGTCAAGCGCTTCGATGAGGCTGACGTCCAGGCCGGCATGCTTCAGGTTCTCCGCCATCTCGAGGCCGATGAACCCGCCGCCGATGACCGCGGCCGACTTCACGCCCTGCTCACGCACGAGCGCGCGGATGCGATCCGTGTCCGGAACCGTCCAGAGCGTCTGCACGCGGGAGGAGTCGATGCCGGGGATCGGGGGCTTGAGCGGGGACGAACCGGTGGAGATCACCAGCGTGTCGTAGCTCTCCGTATAGGTTTCGCCGGTTTCAACGCGCTTGACCAGCACGGTCTTCTTGTCCCGGTCGATGGAGAGCACTTCGTTCTGAACGCGAACGTCCACGTCGAACTTCTTCCGCATCGCTTCCGGCGTTTGCAACAGCAGTGCCGCGCGCGTCTTGATGACGTCGCCAACGTGATAGGGTAAGCCGCAGTTCGCGTAGGAAATGTACTCCCCGCGCTCCAACAATACGATTTGTGCCGTTTCGTCGAGTCGACGCAAACGCGCCGCGCAGCTGGCTCCACCCGCTACGCCGCCAATAATTACAACTTTCTTCATGCGCCCTGTTCCTCCTTTTTCTTTCCGGGGGTAACGACATAACCCAGCAGCGTGCCGATCACGCCGCCGTATATGGTGGAAATGTATGGATTGGACGTAATAGGACATGCGCCGCTTGCGCAGCCGACCAAGCGGTAATACAAATAGCCGCCGAGCGCGCCAACAAGGGCGAGAATCATCATCGGCAGATACCGCTTCCATTTTTTGCTGTTCGGTTTGGGTTGTTTCCTGTCCTGTTCCATACGATTTGCTACCTCACTTGGATGGAACAAGCATACGATATTCTAGGATCGATAGTCGGTGACTTTGTTACGGGAGGGGGTGCGAAGAAAGCCATCCAACGACGGTTCAGTTGGGTAAGAAAGGTTCTTGCGTACTATAGCTCTTTCTTACCGTACAGCAAGACCATTAACAGTGTCAACCAAGATTTGATCGAGCTGATTAATGCCGGATATAAAGCTTCGGTTGCTCGAAGCAGATATGCGAGCGATAACTGCCAGTGTTGTATCAAGCTCAGATTCCCAGGTAATTCTGCATTTAGTCTAGTGATCGTGTCTTCTATGGGAAATTGATTTAAAACGTCACAAAGGAGCATGAGTCCAAGAACCCCAAGTATGAGAACCCAACGCCACTTGGTGCGAACTGCTCGCATAGGGATTGGATTATCTGCGATGTATGATTCTCCGTTTGAGTCTTTCTCCGTTAGATCCGTGTAGCTCAACTCTAGATTTTTACTAACGCCCGTCACGCGAAACCTGTATTCAACCATGCCTAGTCCTGCATCAAACTTCATTATTGGAGATGTGCCTTCAAAACATTCTGGCATTATTGAAATTTTCGCGGTAGAAGACATTTTCGAGTCTCTCCGTACACCTGGAGCAATGTAATCTATTTTTGCTGTGTAGTAAGACCCATAGTGTACATAAAAACAGTGTTCGTTTTTTCCGCTACTCATGAGTACAGGTTTGTCTTGGTCCCCCTGATATAGATTGAAGCGAGTGAATACCGCAAATACATCTTTGAAGCATTTGCATTCAGCAATTAATTCTGTTGTTGTCTTCCAATGCTTCGGAGAGATGTCAATAAGTTTCGAAAGGTCACTTTCCGTTCTGAATGCATAGTAGCCGCTCCTGTTCTCTCCATCATGTTTCTCGTATAGCAGCCTGCCTACCTTTTTATTCAGGGACTTCTGAAAATTATTTGGATCACTTGCAGCACATACTATCCCCAGTTCAATAGTATAGTAAGCAACATTCGCACTTTCGTATCCGCTAATGAATCGTCCTTTTCGAATCGGTATGTACTTAAAATTCTCTGGATCATCGCGATTGATAAAAAAGAAGATTACCTCTTCATTAGCTTTGCAGTTCTTCGGAAATGAGTCTTTCTCAACATATGAATAAGGTTTTTCTTCGCCCTTATCCTTGTCTTTGTTTTCATTGTCTTTGCCTATATCTTTGCTCTTCTCTTTACCTTTGGCAGATGAAGTTTCTTCATCATCTTTAATGAAGGAATACTGCAGCTTAATCAGCGCGTTCTCCGGTAGATTCACAACATCCAATACATCTCTTTTATATCGGGGATAAGTTCCAGATGTAAAAAGCAATAACATGGTACTTACTTCCTTTCTTCCTATTAAGGTCGTGCAAAGTGTTACCATCCGTATCGCTGATTCTTGGTCAGCTTCCCCGCCGTATGCTCCATAAGCGCAAATGACGCTCTGTTCTAATTGCTTCCTTATCCGTCTCCTCACTCTCATTATTGGTGCTTCATCTCAGGAATTGTCTGGAATAATTCGTTTTCTCACTGTCGTTTTCCGATATTTACTTTTTATAAGTGTATTCTAGTATTAGCCAATCATTTCGTCAAGAAACTTGTTCCATCCATCCCTTTTATCATAATTTGAATTGAAAACTCAAGATTTACTCAAAACGTCGAATCCTGTATGATGAATTCAGAGGAATTTACAGAAAGCAGGTGAGTTCTCCAGTGTCCACCCCCATCACCGACTACATCCTCACCTCCCCACCCGAGGTGCAGCCCAAACTGAACCAAATGCGCGACGCAATCCTCGAAATCCTCCCCGAAGCCACGGAGAAGATTTCCTACGGCATGCCGACGTTTTACCTCAACGGCAACGTCGTCCACTTCGCCGCGTATCCGCACCACATCGGTTTTTACCCCGGCTCGGACGGAATTGAGCACTTCGCGTCGGAATTCGGAGGCTACAAATTCAGCAAGGGCGCGGTGCAGTTTCCGCTCGACCAGCCCCTGCCGCTGGAACTCGTGAAGCGCATCACCGCGTTTCGCAAGGCGCAGAACCTCGAAAAGAAGAAGAAATAACTACAAACGCGCAAACAAAAACGCCATCTTCGGATGGCGTTTTTTCGCGCGGGAAAACTCCCCGCGTTCGGTTTGATTGGTAAGGTCGAAAAGTTCGCCGAACCCGCGCGCTCGCTCAGTCCCCGAACTGCTTGTTGCGCATCGCGCTTTCGAAGCGCCCGTTCGCGAGGTCGGTATAACGAACGTAGAGCGAAATGCGGTTGTCCGCGTCCAGCGCGCTCCAGAGCTCGCTCGCCAGCTCCTCCGGCTCGCCGCTGAGCGCCAGCTCGCGCGGCTCGCCGACGAACGTCGGCAGCGGGTTTCCGTCGCTCTCGTAGGTATGAATCAGGCGCCCGATCCCCTCCTGCGCGTCGTAACTCCAGTACTTGCGCACGCAGTCCACCGAGCGGGAGGATTTTCGCAGCATGCCAATCGTATACCGCCCCGTCGGCAGCACCATGGCGCTGATGCGCGGGGTATAGTTCGGCGCGTCCGGCTCATAGCCGCGGGTGCTCAGCGCATACTGAAACGAATGCCCGCCGAGCAGGCTCTCGCAGATCGTCTCCGTCTGATCCCCGTTGGTCACGATGATGCTGCCGTTGCAGACGCGCACGGGCGTGTAGAGAATCAGCTTGGTGGACGTCGCCTTGCCGTCGTCGCACAGGTCGATACGGAGCGTATCCCCCTCCTCGCGAAACACGCGGTTTCGGCTGTTCTCGCTGCGTCCCATGAGAAAATAGGCAATCACCGCGCGCTCGCGGATCGTGCCAACCAGAATGCCCCGCCCGGGGTATGGGTTTCCCTTTAACAGGGAAGAGATCGTGTTCATCCGCCGCCTCCAATTGAAACTGGTACAAAGCCGCGCCCGTCGAACTGCCAGACTTCCGTAAAGCCGCAGTCGATGGCGAGCGCTTCCGCTTCGGCAAAGCCGAAGGCAACGTCGCTTGCCGCGTGCGCATCCGCACTGACGGTGATTCTCGCCTTCCGGCGACCGAGTTCCGCTAATAGCGTCCGCGAGGGATACGGCATTGTGCGATAGCCCCGCGAAATCGCGCCGGTGTTGATCTCGAATACCTTATTCGCCGCGACGAGCGCGTCCATTGCGCGGATGGCCGCCGCGCGAAACCGCGGGGAATCCGCGTCGTAAAAATGATCCATCTCGTCGAACTTGGTCAACAGGTCAAAGTGGCCGACAATGCCGACCTTCTCGACCTTCGCGAGCGATTCGTACTGCGCAAAATACGCCTCCGCCGCCGCGTCCGCGCTGCCGTCAAAGAGCTCAGCGATGTATTGCTTCGTCATCTCGGGCGTGTTGTCCACGCAGCTGCCTTGTCCGCGCGCCTGAATATGGTGAATCGAACCGATCACGTAATCGTACCCGTCCAGCGGCATCTTGGAGAGCGTGTCCCACTCCGCGCCGTGATAGATCGCGAGGGTACCCGCAAATTCGTCCCGAAGACGATGCACCGCGCGCGTATAGTCCGGAATGCGCGCTTCCTCAATCGTCCAGAAGGAGGGAAACGGCATATACGAATGCACGCTGAACCCCAGCGAGGTCAGCCCCGCGGAAATCGCCGCCTGCGCCATCTCTTCGAGCGTGTTTGCTCCGTCGTCCCATTCACTATGCGTATGCAGGTTCTGCCGAATCATGTTCCTGTGGTACTCCTTGCTGCGAAATCCCGCGCGTTACTCGACCATCTTCTCCTGCTTTACCTTGCGGTCGATCACGTGTCGGGAGGCCATCTCGCGCTTGATCTCGTCGAGCGAAATGCCCGCCTCAATCATCAGCACCATTACATGATACATCAAATCGCCAATTTCATAAATGGTATTCGCGTGATCGCGATCCTTCGCGGCGAGAATCACCTCGGTGGTCTCCTCGCCGACCTTCTTGAGAATCTTGTCGATCCCCTTTTCAAACAGATACGTCGTGTAGCTGCCTTCCTTCGGCTCCGCCTTACGCCCACGCAGCATCTCGAAGAGGTCGCTGTACTGAAACGCGGGCGGTTCCTCGCCCTCGAACACCGGCTGAAAGAAGCAGCTCTGTGCGCCGGTGTGGCAGGCGGGACCCGCCTTTTTGACCTCAACGAGCAGCGTGTCCGCGTCGCAGTCCGCCGTGATGGATACGATTCGCTGCACGTTTCCGCTCGTTTCGCCTTTGCGCCAGAGTTCCTGCCGCGAGCGGGACCAGAAGCACGTTCTGCCCTCCACCATGGACACGCGTAGGCTCTCCTCGTTCATGTACGCGAGCATGAGCACGTCCTTTGTTTCGGTATCGATCACGATCGCAGGGATCAGCCCCTGTTCGTTGAATTTGAGTGTTTTAATGTCCAGCATGGGTTACCTCCGCACCGTAATGCCCGCTTCAAACAGGGCCTGTTTTAAGTCTGGAATGCGCACTTCGCCAAAGTGGAAGATCGAGGCGGCGAGCCCCGCGTCCACCTTCGGCAGCTCGCGAAACAGCGTCACAAAATCCTTTACACCGCCCGCGCCGCCGGAAGCGATCACCGGCACGCCGACGATTTCGCAGACCGCGCGCAACATCTCTAGATCAAATCCCTGCTTCACGCCGTCCGTATCGATGGAGTTGAGCACGATCTCGCCCGCGCCCGCGTCCACGCCGCGTTTGATCCAGTCCAGCGCGTCCAGTCCGGTGTCCTCGCGCCCGCCCTTGGCAAACACGTGGAACGCGCCGTCCACGCGCTTGACGTCGACGGAGAGCACCACGCATTGATCGCCGTAGCGTTTCGCCGCCTCGCCGATCAGCGCGGGATTTCGAATCGCGCCGGAGTTGACGCTCACCTTGTCCGCGCCGCACTTGAGCACGCGGTCGAAGTCGTCGAGCGTGTTGATGCCGCCGCCAACCGTGAGCGGAATGAAGATTGTCTCCGCCACGCGCGTGAGGATGTCCGTAAACAGCGCGCGTTCCTCCGCGCTGGCGGTGATGTCGTAAAACACGAGCTCGTCCGCGCCGTTTTCGCTGTAGTACTGCGCGAGCTTCACGGGGTCGGACACGTCGTTAAGCCCCAGAAAGTTCACGCCCTTGACCACGCGCCCGTCCTTGACGTCCAGGCACGGAATGATGCGCTTTGTAATCATGTGTTTGCCTCCAGCACCGCTTCGGTGAGATTGATCGCGCCGGTGTAATACGCCTTGCCGACAATCGCACCGTAGAGTCCCAGCTCCTTGAGCGCGCGGATGTCGTCGATTGTGCTGACCCCGCCGGACGCGATGAAGTTCATGTTGAACGCCCCCATCAACTCGCGGTAGAGCGTGCGGTTTGTGCCCGCCATTGCCCCGTCCCGCGCAATGTCCGTGCAGATGACGGTCGCAACTCCGATCTCCTGCAGGCTCTTGCAGAACTCCATGCCGGAAAGTACGCTCGTCTCCGTCCAGCCTTTGACGGCGACCATGCCGTCTCGCAGATCAACACCAACCGCGATGGCGGAACCGTACTTCTCCACCATCTCGCGCACAAACGCGAGGTTGTTTGCCGCCGCCGTGCCGAGGATCACGCGTAGTACGCCCGCGTCGAGGTAGCGCAGAATCGTTTCCTCGTTGCGAATTCCGCCGCCGATTTCCACCTGCATGCCGCTCGTTCGAACGATTCTGCTCACGAGGTCGAAGTGCGGCGTCCCGCCGCAGCGCGCGCCCTCCAGATCGACCAGATGCAGGTATTCCGCGCCCGCGTCGCAAAACGCGCGGGTCAGCGCGGCCGGGTCGTCGCTGTAGACGGTCATCTTGGCGTAGTCGCCCTGGTGCAGGCGCACCGCCTGTTGTTCGTAGAGATCAATTGCCGGTAACAGTATCATCTTATTTCCTATATCTCGCAAAATGCTTTCAGGATGTTTAACCCAACGCGCCCGCTCTTTTCGGGGTGGAACTGGCAGCCGAGGATATTCCCGCTGCCGACCGCCGCGGTCAGCTCCGCGCCATATTCCGTGGTTGCGAGCGTGCTTTCCTCGCAGTTGGAGGCGTAGTAGCTATGCACGAAATACACGCAGTCGCCCTCGCTTGTATAGCGAAATAGCGGATGCTCCGACTGTTTGAAGATCAGCGCGTTCCAGCCGATCTGCGGCACCTTGAGCTCGGCGGGAATGCGGGGGCGCATGTCCACCACGTCGCCTTTGAGCAAGCCAAGTCCCTTGTGCTCGCCGTACTCAAAGCTGCGCTCAAACAGCAGCTGCATGCCGAGGCAAATGCCCAACAGCGGCTTTCCCGCCCTTGCCTGCTCCACGACCACCGCGTCCAACCCCGTCGCGCGGAGTTTCTTTGCCGCGTCCTCAAACGCGCCGACGCCGGGGAGGATAATCTTATCCGCCGCGCGGAGCGCCTCCGCGTCGCGGGTAACAAGCGCTTTTGCACCAATCATGCTCAACGAACTCTTGAGCGAAAAGAGGTTGCCCACGCCGTAGTCCACAATGGCAATCATATCATAGCACGCCCTTTGTCGAAGGAATTTCGTCCGCCGCGTCCGGGTCAATCGACACCGCTTCCTTCAGCGCGCGGCCAAACGCCTTAAACATGGCCTCCGCGATGTGGTGCGAGTTCTCGCCGTCGAGCTGCTGGATGTGCAGCGTGATGCCCGCCGTGCGGCTCAGCGCGAGAAAGAATTCCTGAATCAGTTCGGTGTCAAACGTGCCGATTTTTTGCGAAGGGATGCTCGCGCGGTAGCGCAGTGTTGCGCGCCCAGAAAGGTCGAGCGCGCAGAGCACGAGCGCCTCGTCCATCGGCAGCAGCAGGCTGCCATAGCGCCGGATGCCGCGCGTGTCGCCGAGCGCCGCCTTCAGCGCCTCGCCCAGCGCAATGCCGATGTCCTCCGCGCTGTGGTGGTCGTCCACCCCGGTGTCGCCTTTGCAGGAGACCAACAGGTCAAACCGCCCGTGCCGCGCAAAGAGCGACAGCATGTGGTCGAGAAAGCCGATGCCGGTATTGATTTCGCCCTTGCCGCTGCCGTCGAGGTTGAGCGAGAGCGAAATGTCCGTTTCGGCGGTGGTTCGTTGAATGGTTGCGGTTCGCATCGTTATTCGCATCCTTTCGTATTTAAAATCGCTTCGATGTGGGTCAGCAGAATCTCCATCTGCTCGCCGGTTCCAACCGTAATGCGGCAGAAATTCTGAATGCGCTCCTTCGTGAAGTGGCGCACCAGCACCCCGCGCGTCTTCAGCTCCCGATAGAGCGCCTCGCCGCCGATTGCGCCGTTGCCCGCGAACAGAAAGTTCGCCTTGGACGGCAGCACCGTAAAGCCAAGTTCTGTCAGCCGCCGCGCCGTCGCCTCACGTGTTTTGATAATCGTCTGCGCGTTGGCTTTGTAGTACGCGTCGTCTTCAATGGCCGCGACGCCCGCCGCCTGCGTCATGCGGTTGACGTTATATGGATTGATCGAATACTTCACCGTGTTGAGGTCGCGAATCACCGCAGGACTGCCGATGCCGAACCCCAGCCGCGCCCCCGCGAGCGAGCGGCTCTTGGAGAACGTTTGAAACACGAGCAGGTTGTCGTACTTCGCAATTAGCGGAACGCAGCTCTCGCCGCCAAAGTCAACGTATGCCTCGTCGATCATCACGAGCCGGTTCGGGTTTGCGGAAACGATCTGCTCAATCTCCTCCAACGGAAGGCAGGTGCCCGTCGGCGCGTTCGGATTGGCCAGCAGGATGCTCGCGTCCAGATCCAGATAGTCCCGGTAATCGACCGAGAGATCGTCCGCCAGCGGAACCTCGATCTTCGGCACGTTGCAAAATGACGCATAGACCGGGTAAAACCCGTAGCTCACGTCCGGAAACGCAAACGGATGCGCCTCGTCCCCAAACGCGAGAAACGCAAAGTAGAGAATCTCGTCCGACCCGTTGACGGGCAGCACCTGCTCCGGCCGCACGCCGTAGAGCTTTGCCGCCGCCGCCTTCAGTTCCGTGCATTCCGGATCGCTGTAGAGATTCAGCCGCTTCGCCTCGCGCTCGACCGCCGAGAGTACCTTGGGCGAGGGCGGAAACGGGGATTCGTTCGTGTTGAGTTTCACATACTGCGTGTCCCGCGGCTGTTCGCCGGGCACGTAGGGAACCAGCGAGGCGTACTTTTCGCTCAAAAACCGGCTCATATGCCTTCCCCCTCGCCGCGGATCAGCGCCGCGCGCGCGTGCGCCTCCAGCCCTTCCGCGCGGGCAAACACCGCGATGGATGCGCTCAGTTCCGCGAGCGCCTCTTTCGGGAAGTAGGAATACTGCGTCCGCTTTACAAAATCGTCCACGCCAAGCGGACTCGAAAACCGCGCGGTGCCGCTCGTCGGCAGCGTATGATTCGGCCCCGCAAGATAGTCCCCCAGCGCCTCCGGACAGTCGTTGCCAAGAAAGACGGAGCCCGCGTTCTTCACATACGCCAGACACCGCTCCGGCTCGGAAACACAGAGTTCGAGGTGCTCCGGCGCGAGCTCGTTGACGAGGTCAAACGCGCAAAGCAAATCGTTCGTAACGATGATTTTGCCATTCTGCTCAATTGACGCGCGGGCAATCTCCTCGCGCGGGAGCGTTTTGAGCTGCCGCTCAACCTCCGCGCTGACCTGCTGGGCAAGATCGCTGCTGTTGGTAATCAGCACGGCGGTCGCCAACTTGTCGTGCTCCGCCTGGCTCAACAGATCCGCCGCAATGTATCGCACGTTTGCCGTTTCGTCCGCGACGACGAGGATTTCGCTCGGCCCCGCGATCATGTCGATCGCAACGCGCCCGAATACCTGCCGTTTCGCCTCGGCGACATAGGCGTTGCCGGGACCGACGATCTTGTCCACCTTCGGGATCGTCTCCGTTCCGTAGGCCAGCGCGGCGACGGCCTGCGCCCCGCCCGCCTTGAACACGCGATCCACGCCCGCGAGCTTTGCCGCCGCGAGAATCGGCGCGGCAATCACTCCGTTTGCGTTCGGCGGGGACACCATTACGATCAGCGGGCAGCCCGCGAGTTTCGCGGGAATCGCGTTCATAAACACCGTGGAAGGGTAGCTCGCTGTGCCGCCGGGAATATACAGCCCCACCTTTTCGATGGGTGTGACCTTTTGACCGAGGTAGACGCCGTTCGGGCGTTCGAGCCGAAAGCCTTCGCGCAGCTGCATGCTGTGGAACGCGCGGATGTTCTCCGCCGCGGTTTGCATGGCAAGCAGCAGATCCGCCGGAATCGAGGCGAGCGCCGCGTCCAGTTCGGCTGGCGTAACCTCCAGCGCGGTCAGCTCCGCGCGGTCAAACCGACGCGCGTATTCGACGAGCGCGCGGTCGCCTTCTTGCGAAACCGTCTCGATGATCTCGCGCACCGTATCCCCAACGCCGCTGCTTTCCAGCGTTCGAAAGAAGAGGGATTGTTTGTCCATCTCATTATAGGAAAGAATCTTCACTTGCCAATCACCTCCTCCAGGCCTCGCACCAGCCGGTCGATCTCCTCGCCTTTGAATTTATAATGCGCCTTGTTCGCAATCAGCCGTGCGCTGATGGGTTCAATCTCCTCCAGCACGAAAAGTCCGTTCTCCGCGAGCGTTTTGCCCGTTTCGACGATATCGACAATCACGTCCGAAAGCCCCAGAATCGGCGCGAGCTCGATGGAACCGTTGAGGTGGATCACGTCGATCTCGCGGCTGCGGCTCGTGTAAAACCGGCGCGCAATGTTCGGAAACTTCGTTGCCACGCGCAGCACGCTCGCGTGGTCGTCCCGCTGGTCGCGGTGGCCCGCAACGCACATGCGGCACTTGCCGATGCCGAGGTCGAGAAGCTCGTAAACATCCGGCGCGTACTCGAGCAGGATGTCCCGCCCGGCGACGCCAACGTCCGCCGCGCCGCGCTCGACGTAGATGGCCACGTCCGACGGCTTGACCCAGAAGTAGCGAACGCCCTTTTCCTCGTTTTCAAACGTGAGCTTGCGGTTCTCCTCGCGCAGCTCCGGGCAGTCGTAACCCGCGCGCTCAAACAGCCCGTAGGCCTTGTCCCCCAACCGCCCTTTCGGCAGGGCTACGTTCAGCATTGTCTTCATGCGCGTGCCCCCCGATCCATTCGAATCACCTCGCGGCTGGTCCAATCGGACTCCGCCTCGCGCTGCACGCGCACGTGGACGCCCTTCTTGCGCAGCGACTCCGCCTTACGAATCAGCGCGGCATAGTCGCTCCCGTCATCGTAGAGAATCAGCGTGTCGGTGTCCGTCTCCGCCCGCTGGTCAAAGAGGCGCGAGAGCTGATCCACATATACCGCAAAGCCAATCGCCTCGCCGCTCTTGCCCATGCGCGCGAGCAGATTGTCGTATCGCCCGCCCGCGAGCACGCCGTTTGGAATTCCTTCCACAAAGCCGCGAAAGACGAGGCCGTTGTAATAATCCATGTCGTTGACCACCGAAAAATCGAGCTGCACCTGCTTTGCGCCGTATTGCGCCAGCATGGTGCCAATCGTTTTGAGCTCCTGCAGCGCGCTCCGGCTGCCCTCCGGCAGGGGAAGCTGCTCCACCCGCGCCAGCGTTTCCAGCAACGGCCCTCGAATCGAAACGAGCGATTGCAGCAAGCTCTGCGTCTCCGGCGAAACGGAAAGTGACTCGCAAAGCGCGCTCAGCCCGTGCAGGTTCTTTTCGCCCACGGCGGCAATCAGCCGCGCGCAGTCCGCGTCACCAATCGGCTCCTCCGCGAGCACGCCGGAAAGCACGCCGATGTCCGAAACGTCCAGCACGTAGCGCTCGCCAATCATCGCGAGGCTCTTCTCCGCGAGTGCGAGCACCTCCGCGCGGGCAAACGCGTCCACGCGGCCAATGCACTCCAGCCCGGTTTGCAGGATCTCGCGAAAACCGGTTGCGTTCTTCGGCACGCGGTAGACCGTCTCCGTGTAGCAGACCTTGCTCGTGCGCCCGTCGTTTGGCGCGTTCTTCACGATGGAGAGCGTCACGTCCGGCTTGAGCGCGAGCAGGGTTCCGTTCTGGTCGCTGAATGTGAGCACGCGCTCGCTCTCTAAAAATTTCTTGTTCCGCGCGTAGAGGTCGTATTCCTCAAACGTGCCGACCTTATATTGGCTGTAGCCATATGCCTGATACAGCTCCCGCAGCCCCAGCGTCAGGCGCTCCTGCGTGTTCAGCGTGTCCCGTTTCATCGTGTTTCCTCCGTGCGCTGTGCGCGCAGCCGGTCGAGCACCAGACGATAGCCCCCCGCGCCGTAGAGCAGGCAGCGTTTCACGCGCCCGATGGTCGCCGTGCTGACGCCGGTTTTCTCAATCGTCGACTGATAGGAGTCCCCGCCGTCCAGCGCCTTGGCAATCTCCAGCCGCAGCCCAAGATCGCGCACCTCCTGACTCGTGCAGATGTCCTCGAAGTAGCGGTAGCACTCGTCTATGCTATTGAGTTGCAGAATCGAGGCGAAGAGTTCGTCCGTCTGCTTGTTCTTTGGCAGTCCCATCGATGTTTTCCTTCTTTTGCGGCGTGTTCGGGTGCTTTTTGCCCCCGCGCCGGTTTCCCGCCTGCGCGGACTGGTGTCTCGCGCAATTGGATGATTTTTAGCATTTTATCACTTCTGTGTGCTAAAGTACAGAATTATTTTCGAATTTCCGTACTTTTTCGCAAAACAAAAACCCGGCCGAAGCCGGGCTTGACTGGTTATTTCTCGATTTCGCGTCCAAACGACGCAGCGAATCAGACCTCCGCGATGACGTCCACTTCGCAAAGCACATGCTTCGGCAGCTGCTTGACGCCGACGCAGGCGCGCGCCGGTCTGCTATGCATATACCTGCTGTATACGACGTTAAACGAGTCGAAGTCGTCCATGTTCGCCAGGTAGCAGGTCGCTTTCACCGCGCGGTCAAAACCGCTGCCCGCTGCCTCCAATACCGCGCCGAGGTTCTTCATCACCTGTTCGGTTTGCAGAATAATGTCCGATGCGACGATTTCGCCGGTCGCGGGGTCCAAAGGAATCTGACCAGAGACAAACACCAGACCGTTGCTGACGATAGCCTGCGAATACGGGCCGATTGCCGCAGGGGCGTTGTCGGTATGAATCGTTTTCATCTTTCGCACTCTCCTTTCGCAATTCACTCTCTACCGTTATTATACCGGAGAACCATCGCTATCGGCAACCCATTGTCGCCGTTTCGAAACGGAAGTTTTGCGGCGCGGGTTCCGTTTCACCGGATCGTGGTATAATACCAGCAATACCATTGACCAAAGGAGCATATGATTTTATGGACGTTCAACGGGCCATTGCGGCGCTCACGCACAAGGGGTTTGCCGTTCACTATTTTGAGACGGCGAAGGAAGCGGCGGACTATCTCGCCGGGAGTATTTCCGGCAAGACCGTCGGCATCGGCGGGAGCATGACGATTGAGCAGCTGGGGCTTTACGACCGGCTGACGAAGAATAATACCGTGTTCTGGCACTGGAAGACGGACGACCTCGCTACCCGCGTTTCCGCCGCGAGCACGCAGGTTTACCTCACCTCGGCCAACGCCATCGCCGAGACGGGCGAAGTCATCAACATCGACGGCAGCGGCAACCGCGTCGCCGCCACGCTCTACAACCACGAGCGGGTGGTGTTCGTCGCGGGGGTTAATAAGCTCGCGCCGGATGCCGAGAGCGCGCTGTTTCGCGCGCGGAACGTTGCCGCTCCGCTCAACGCGCGGCGGCTGAAAAGGAACACGCCCTGCGCGGTGGGCAAGGTGATGAAGTGCTACGATTGCGATAGCAAGGATCGAATTTGCAACGGCGTGGTGACGCTGCTCAAGCCCATGGGGGGCGTTGGGGTGACGGAGGTTGTGTTGGTGGGAGAAGAGTTGGGGTATTGAGCAAAATGATGTAAGGCAACTAATTTCTAATTATATATAGCGTTTATCGTGTTACTGTTGTACATTATACTTAATCATTGTTTTTGGAGATAGTGTATGATAATAACAAAATTCTGTGATGTACGGACTGAGGTAGTTAATAATTTCAAACAGAATAGACTTATTCCCATTATTGGCTCTGGCTTTTCAAAAGGTTGCCGGAGTAAAACAGGCTGTGTGCCAAGTGGAACAGAGTATAAAGAGTATATGCTGAAAGAAATTTTTCGCGCCGAGGAGCTAACCGCCGAGGAGCAGGACTATCTAAAAAATAGATCATTTTCAGATGTTGCATCTTACTATCAAAATATTATCCCCAAATCCTCTGTTAAGAATTATTTAAGGAATAATTTCTCATCAGTAAAAATATGTGATGATGACAAAGAGGCGTTTTTATCTATAGATTGGCAGTACATTTACACCCTGAACATCGACGATGCTATTGAAAACAACAGTAAATATAACCATGTTATATACGCAAACAGAAGATTTGAGCCCGAAGTTTTTAACGAAGACTTATGTGTCGTAAAATTGCACGGTGATGTTAATGAGATGATCACTTTCTCTGACTCCCAAAGTCAGATATTTTCTCAAGAGCAATATGTCTTCAGCTTACACTCTAACCTACCCCTGCTTTCGAAATTAAACCACGACTCTATCTTCATAAATTTGATTATCATTGGTTGTGGTTTACAGGATGAAATAGATCTTCTCTCTGCTTTTAACTTAAATAAGGAATCAAAAAGTATATCTGCACGTTATATTTGTTGCGTTAATGAACCAACCAAGCTAGAATCTATACAGTATTCTCGCTATGGTATTACACATGCTCTAGTCTTTGATTCTTACTCCGATATATACCGCGAGTTATACGAGGCTTGGCAGGAATCAAAATGTATTAATGAAGACGAATTACATGAGTTTATAACAAAGAGTGTCGAAAGCCTCAATAGTACGTTTGAAGAAAATAAATCATATCTACTACATGGTAAAAGCCTTGTACAAAAAAATCGTTCCTTAACAATACCTTACTTCTTCATTTCTCGCGAACCATCGAAGCAAATACTAGAAAACATCCCGACAAATCCAGTTCAATTAATAGTCGGAAGTAGTTGTAGCGGCAAGACTTATCTGCTTATTGACCTCGCTCGCAGAATTCGGTCTAAAGATGTGTACGTTTTCGAGTCGAAGAACCGGTTAAACGCAGAAGGTTTCAAAGTACTAATAGAACGGAAAAACTCTGTAATATTGGCTGATGACAGGTCGTTTAGAAATGATCAAATCGAAACTATATTAAGATCACGTGATAAATTTAAAGAGAATAATACTTCATTTGTTCTCTTCTGTCATAAAAGCAATCGAGACGTTAGGTCGTTAATGAGTTTGCTAGAGTATAAAGGGATTCTTCAAACTGGCGATATCCCTCAGTTTATGTTATCAAACAAATTGAGCAAGAATGAACTAGATAGTATCAATCCGCTTCTTGCAGCGATAGGGGCAGGCATTTTTGCATTCAGTGGATCAAGTATAATCGACAACTTACTACAAATTAGTTATAAACTGTCTGAAACAGCTAAGTATCAGAATATTAAACCCGATTTCTCCACTGACCAAGCTATAGCCACATTAATCATACTGGCTATAAAGAAAAAGATTTACTCGAAGCAAGCAATTGACTTCGGTTTACTCGAAGAACTCTACAAACAAACTAAGAGAACGGCCCCACTTATCGAAAACGAGATTTCTTGGTCTTTTGAAATTAACGCAGCAGATAACTCGCCAGAAAAATGGGTGCTTAACGCTGATTACTGGTTATATAATCAACTCGGCAGATTCTCAGATGCCCCTGCCAATCGTACAAAGATCATTAGCGCTTATCGTTATATATTTACTCGGATTTTTGCGCTTGAAGGCAAGCTTAATCTAAACAAGAAAGTGGATTCTGACTACAAAGACTATATACTATTCGATAATATAAACGATATTTTCTACAGGCACGGCCGAGGTGGACTGATACTAATTAGAGAGCTATATGAAGATTTGAATGACTTGTTGTCATCTGATCCTCAATATATGCATCAACGAGCGAAGTGCTATATACGTTCCGCTCTTTTTGAAAGTGACTCCAGTGATAAAAACCTTTACTTGCAAAAAGCATTCAGAGATACAAACGTTGCAGAGCAAGTATTTGAAAAGAGATATCATGATTATCGTAATGATAAAATTCTAATCTCATTAGCTCATGTTAGGTTTACACAAGCTATTATTGCGTGTTATATGTGTTTTCGTCAGAATTACTCAGATATTAATCTTAACAATACAGCAGTGTATAAGACTTTCCTTGCTCTGCAATCTCCTCATAATAAAGATGAATACTTACGAGAAATTGTTAATTCGCGCGAAAACTTTATTAAAAAATTTATTGAAGTCTGTATCGCAGATAAATCGCTTGTTTCTGTTGATTCCTACAAGAACCTTGGTTATATATTTAGCAAGATTCGAGAATTTGTTAAGGAGTGATCTAGGGAGAAATCGAACTAGTATGTAATTACTCTTGTTTAATATCAAACAGCCTCCCCCGATCTCTCGGAAGAGGCTGTTTTTTCGCCCAATAACTTGGTTTTTTCCCTTGTTCCCTTACTCCGCCAGCGCCTTGATCGCCGCGTACTCCTTCAGGTCGGTATAAAGCTCCGCCTTGTACGGATTCCGCTTCGTCTTGACCACCTTGTAGATCATGTACACGAGCACGCCGACGTTCGCTGCGAGCGCAACCGCGCCAAAGATCGTGTAGATCACGGGGTTATAGGTCGAGCGCACCATCTGCATGCCGCTGTCCTGGAACATGGCAAACGTCTGCGCAAACATGCACCCGATCGCCAGCGTCTGCGCGCGGGGCTGGAGCCAGGCGCCCTTGCCGAGCGTAAAGGCGCAGAGCGTCGGCGCCGCCAGCAGCGCAAGACCCGCATAAAACGCGTGCGTCGGAATGCAGTTGTAGGTATACGTAAAGTTCCAGAGGTCATACGCGATGATCCAGAACCAGAGCATATCCGGCCAGAGCATGTCGCGGCTGCCGTCGAGCTTGGTCTTTTTGCGGAGCACAATGCCGAACCAGCCGGTGATCGTGATGATGTTGAGCAGGCCCGCGATGCCGTTCATGATGTTCCACGGTCCGCCGAGCACGCCGGTGACTTCGCCTTCAATCGCGCCGGAGTTCATCATCCAATACGTTGCGCCAACCTGGAAGTCGCGCACGCAGGCTTCGAGAATGTTGATCGCGAGGATCAGCGGCGGGAAAATCAGCGCCCACTTCACGTCCGCGAGCCGCCAGGTGACCTCGCCCGTGAGCTTGTCCTTCTTCTGGATGTGCCGGATGCACCAGAAACCGAGGCTGCCGATGGTTGCGGAATAGACCTTCATCAGGTGGAACCAGTCCGTATAGGTCTTCTCCTTGAGCACCGTAAACCAGAGCACGGAGAGCCCGACCGGAAGGATCACGAAGCTGAAGAACCCCGCCCATTTCCAACGGCGCGCAAACTCGTTAAAGAGAAACAGCGCGGCAAACACCGCGAGCCAGACGCCCCAAACCGCAAGCGCGGAGACGCCTTCCTGAAACTGAAACATATTCTCCCTTTCCCAAACTCGCCGCTTGCCGGTGCGGCGAAACCGTAATGAACGCGCATGCCGCGCCAAAGGTGGAAAACGCGCGGCAGAACGGCCGGATTCGCCCGCAAGAACACAATCCGCCCGTCGTGTTCAGTATCGCGCCGGAAGCGGGCGGCTGTCAAGCAAAACCACGCGTATTCGATACTGGCGTTTCGATTAAAATTCCGTAGTTTAACAGAATTTTCAAAAAGCGTTGCGCAACTGCCGTCTGTTTATCTCGCGCGAAAAACGCCACCCATTTGGATGGCGTTTCGTGCGTCTATTTTGCTTTAGCGAATGCCGAGCTCCTCGTTGGAGATGGTGGCGATGCCGTGCTGCGCAAGCGCCGCGAGAAGCTTTGCCCCGTCCGTCGCGCGGAAGACCATATACGCCTTGTCCTCCCCGCGGCCGATCAGCGAATACATGTATTCAATGTCCACGCCCTCATTTGCGAGCATAGTCAGCACGCCCGCGAGCCCGCCCGGCACGTCCGGCACGGCGACGATGGTCACGGCGGTGACGCTCGCGGAGTAGCGCTTCTGTTCGAGGATGGCCCGCGCCTTGGCCGCGTCGCTGACGAGCATGCGCAGAATGCCAAAGTCCGTGGTGTCCGCAATGGAGAGCGCGCGCAGGTCGAGTCCGCCCTCGGCGAGCGCGGTCGTGATGGCGGCGAGCTTGCCGGGTTCGTTCTGCAGAAAGACCGAGAGTTGCTGTATCATGCTGCTTCCTCCTCTGTTCTGTTTCGGCTAGTCGAGCAGTTTGCGCTTGTCGATAACGCGGACGGCCTTGCCTTGGGAGCGTTCAATCGTGTTCGGCTCGAGCAGCTTTACCTTCGCCGAGATGCCGAGCAGCGAGCGCAGCGCCTCTTCGAGCGCCTTCTCCTGCCGGTCGAGCCCCTTGACGGTATCGGAGGGCAGTTCGCTGCCAATCTCGACCTCTACGTCCACGCTGTCCAGATTCTGCGAGCGGTCGACGATGATCCGGTAGTTCGCGGTGTAGCCCTGTTCGAGCAGCACGGTCTCAATCTGGCTGGGGAACACGTTGACCCCGCGGATGATGAGCATATCGTCCGTGCGCCCGCGCGGCTTGGTCATCTTGACCAGCGTGCGCCCGCAAGGGCAGGGTTTGCGCGTGATGAGGCCGATGTCCCGCGTGCGGTAGCGCAGAATCGGGAACGCCTCCTTCGTGATGCACGAGAAGACGATTTCGCCCTGCGTGTCCTCCGGCAGCACCTCGCCCGTGTCCGGGTCGATGATTTCGATCAGGAAGTGATCCTCGTTGACGTGCATGCCCGTCTGCTCGCCGCATTCGAACGCGACGCCCGGGCCAATGATCTCCGTCAACCCGTAGATGTCGAAGGCTTTGAGGCCGAGCTGTTCCTCCAGCTCGCGGCGCATCTCGTTGGTCCAGGGTTCCGCGCCGAAGATGCCCGCTTTGAGCGAGATGTCCGCCTTCGTTGCGCCGCTTTCGCGGAGCGCCTCCGCGAGGTGCAGCGCGTAGGAGGGCGTGCTGCAAAGGATCGTGGAGCCGAAATCCTTAAGAATCGTAAGTTGCCGCTGCGTGTTGCCGCTGGAAACGGGAATCGTCGTCGCGCCGACCTTCTTGCTCGCCGCGTCCATGCCGAGCCCGCCCGTGAACAGTCCGTAGCCATACGAAACGTGGACAATGTCCTCCTCGCTGCCACCCGCGGCCACGATGGAGCGCGCACAGCAGTCCGCCCAAACCTCCATGTCGTTTGCCGTGTAGCCGACGACAATCTGCTTGCCGGTCGTGCCGCTCGACGCGTGCAGGCGCACGACGTCCTTGAGCGGTACGGCGAACATGCCGTAGGGGTAGGTGTCCCGCAGATCCTGCTTGTAGGTGAACGGCAGTTTCTTGAGGTCGTCGATGCTCTGGATATCGTCCGGCGACACGCCCGCCGCCTGCATCCGCTCGCGGTAGAGCTCAACGCGCTCATACACGCGGCGCACGGTGGCAAGCAGCCGCTCGTTTTGCAGTTTGCGGATCTGCTCGCGCGGAGCGGTCTCGATCTCCCGCTGATAATAGTGCTCCATGGTTCTCTTCTCCTTTATACTCCGGCAGGCAAGCAATTTGCAATGCCGTTTTTTACTTTTTTATTCTTCGCGAATTCCGGCAAATAAAAAAGCCGCCCTCCGCGGATGTTGTTTCCGCAGAGGACGGGCTGATTCCCGTGGTACCACCTCTATTTGCCGCTCGCTTGCGCGAAAAGGCCTCGTTGGGATACGCTGTCATACCCCCGGCGCTGTATCGGGCGCGCCCGTCTTTGCCTACCACCTTCGCTTCAGCAAGCCGCTCGGGAAGGAATTCGCCGCTCCCGCTTCTGCCGCTTCGCACCAATTGGCGGCTCTCTGAAAAAAGCTTCTTGAACGGGTACTGGTTTCCGTCATCGCGTTAGAAATTCAATTGCGTTCACTGTAGCACGGCGGAAAGATGTTGTCAATAGTATATGATATATCTTTATCGACCAAAAAACGTTCCGGCACGCTCACCGCGCGTTCGTGATTTTCACACCAAACTGCGAGGCAACGTGCCGGAACAAGATTGTATTATAGCCTTCCCGTACAAAAAAGCAAGCTATTTTTTTAGATACGGGTATCTACTTTTTCATATAGCCGTTTTTTCAGACGACACGCTGAATCCAGCCGTGCGTATCCGCAATCTTGCCGGTCTGGATGCCGGTGATGGTGTCGTAGAGCTTTTGCGAAATCGGGCCGACCTCGCGGTTGCCGATGGTGTATTCCTTGTCCTGGTAGTGCAGCAGGCCCATCGGTGAGATGACCGCCGCGGTGCCGCTGGCAAAGGCTTCCTTCAGCTCGCCCTTCTTCGCCGCTTCAATGATGTCGTCAATCGAAATCTTGCGCTCGCTCGCGCGGATGCCCCATTCACGCAGCAGCGTCAACACGGAATCCCGCGTGATGCCCGGCAGAATCGTACCCGCCAGCGGAGCCGTAATGACCTCGTCGCCAATCATGAAGAACGCGTTGGAGGAACCAACCTCTTCGACGTATTTGTGCTCGATGGCATCCAGCCAGAGCACGTCGTTGCAGTCGCACTCGTGCGCCTTCTGGGACGCGCGGAGCGAACCCGCGTAGTTGCCGCCAACCTTGGCGTAGCCCGTTCCGCCGTGCGCCGCGCGGATGAACTCGTCTTCCACGAAGATGCGCGTCGTCGAGAGCTTGCCGCGGTTTGCCGCATAGTACGGGCCGGACGGGCAGAGAATGATCATGAAGCGGAAGTGCTTGGCGGATTTTACGCCGAGCGCCGGATCGTCCGCAATGATGAACGGGCGCACGTACAGCGAGGTAAACGGCGCATCCGGCACCCAGTCCGCGTCCATCTTGACCACGGCCTTGACCGCCGCGACGAAGAGATCCTCGTCCATCTGCGGCATGCACATACGTTCGTTCGTCCGGTTCAGGCGGCGCGCGTTCATCTCCGGGCGGAACAGCTGAACATGACCGTCCTCGGTACGGTACGCCTTCATGCCTTCAAACATCATCTGCGCGTAGTGCAGCACGCTGCTCGCCGGGCTGATCAGAATGTCGCCGTAGGGAAGAATGCGGCCGTCGTGCCAGCCCTTGCCTTCGTCATAGTCCATGACGAACATGTGGTCGGTGAACACCTGACCGAAGACCAACGTATTGGGATCCGGCTTCGGCTTGGGATTCGGGTTTTTCGTGATTGAAAATTCGTAGCTCATGTTCTTTTTCCACCTCTGCTTTATCTGTAATATATGACCAAACCAGTTTAATCCAATGAATAGAGTTCCGGCCTGCGATCCTGAAATACCGGAATCGCCTGCCGCACCTGCGCGAGCATGCCCAGCGAGATTTCTGCATGTAGAACGCTCTCGCGTGATCCCGCCTGCCGGAGGATGTTCCCCAGCGGATCGATCACCATTGAGCGCCCGCCGAACTTCGTTCCATACGCATTTCCGCAGGCGTTGCACACCGCGACGAACGTTTGGTTCTCAATTGCGCGCGCTCTTGCGAGCGTCTCTAGATGCGAAATCCGCTGCTTCGGCCACTGGGAGACCACAAAGAGCACATCCAGCCCCGGCAGCGCCAGCGTGCGCGCCAGCTCCGGAAAACGCAGGTCGTAGCAGGTGATCAGCGCGCAATTGACTCCGTCCAGCGTAAAACACGCGAGGGAACCGCC
Organism: Christensenella sp.; assembly: GCA_034927595.1. Classification (GTDB taxonomy): domain Bacteria; phylum Bacillota; class Clostridia; order Christensenellales; family CAG-138; genus UBA7703. The sequence goes on along the minus strand of JAYFPQ010000069.1, from coordinate 44,615 downwards.
CTTTCGATACGCCTTGTCCTCCCCCAGCGGGGAGAACAGATGCGTCTTGTCGTAGCTGCAAACGAGCTCGCCCGAGCGGTTGAACCCGTAGGCGGTGTTGTAGAGCCCGTCCGCGCGGCGGGTCGTGACGCTGCCCGCAAGCAGGTTGACCCCCAGTTCCTTAGCCAGCGCGGAACATAAGCGCTTCGTTCGCGCGCCGTCCTCGTCCGCCTGCGCGGGGTCGAGGTGCTGTGGCGCAAAGCCCGTGTTCCACGTTTCCGGCAGTAGGATGACGTCCGGCTGTTTTCGCGCGGCCTTTCGAATCAGCGCCTCGGCGATGGCATAGTTTTGCTCCGGCTTGCCCGGGAGCACGTCCATCTGCACGCAGGCGATCTTCATCGTTTCTTACCCCTGATACGCCCGTCCGAGCGCAATGGCCTGTTCGTTCGACGCGAGCAGGTGTTCCTTTTTCGCGGGAACCACCTTCAAGAGCGCCTTTTTCGTGAGCTCGCCGCTCGTCGGCAGGCAGGCTTCGAGGAACTTACCGAGCAGAATCATGTTGCTCAACCCGTCCAGATGCTCGTCCGTCGCCAGCTGCGTCGCGGGCAGCGCGTAGTAGGAAATGTCCTTACGCGCCGGTGCTTCGCCAATCAGCGAGGAGTCCAGCACGATGGAGCCGCCGGGAACGACGGCGTTCTGATACTTCTGAAACGACGGCAGGTTCATGGCGATCAGCACGTCCGGCGCGTCCACGATGGGCGAACCGATGGGGTCGTCGCTCAGAATCACGCTGCAATTCGCCGTGCCGCCGCGCATTTCCGGCCCGTAGGAGGGCAGCCAGCTGACCTGACGATCCTCCGCCATGCCGACGTAGGCAAGCAGTTTTCCCATGAACAGTACACCCTGTCCGCCAAATCCGGCAATGAGGATGCGCGTAGTCTTGCTCTTGTTAGCCATAGCGCGTTACGCCTCCTTTGCGCTGCGGTCCTTGTAGACCCCAAGCGGATAGTAGGGAATCATCGCGTCGTCAATCCATTTGAGCGCGGCCTGCGGCGTCATGCCCCAGTTCGTCGGGCAGCCGGAGACGACCTCGACCAGCGAGAAGCCCTTGCCCTCAATCTGATTGCGGAACGCCTTCTCAATTGCCTTTTTCGCGGCATTGACGTTTTTCACGCTGTTGACCGCAACGCGGGCGAGGTACTCCGGCCCTTCGAGCTCGGAGAGCATTTCGCAGACGCGAATCGGGTAGCCGCACTGGGTCACGTCGCGTCCGTAAGGCGAGGTCTGGGTGACCTGCCCCGGCAGCGAGGTCGGCGCCATCTGGCCGCCGGTCATACCGTAGATCGCGTTGTTTACGAAGATAATCGTAATGTTCTCGTTCCGCGCCGCGGCGTGGACGGTCTCCGCCATGCCGATGCTCGCGAGGTCGCCGTCGCCCTGATAGGTAAAGACGATGTTGCCCGGCTCCGCGCGCTTGACTCCAGTAGCAACCGCGGGCGCGCGCCCATGCGCTGCTTCGATCATGTCGACCGTGAAATAGTTATACGCCAGCACCGAACAGCCGACGGGCGCGACGCCAATGGTGCGTCCCTCGATGCCCAGCGTGTCGATCGCCTCCGCGACGAGGCGGTGAATAATGCCGTGCGTGCAGCCCGGGCAATAATGCGTGGGCGTTGCGGTCAGCGAATTCGGACGTTTTGCGACAATCATTTCTTGTCACCTCCTGCCGCCTGTTCAATGGCGGAAAGTACCTGCTCCGGCGTCGGGATCATGCCGCCGACGCGGTTGACGAGGGTCACCGGTTTTGCGCAGCGAATCGAGAGTTCGATGTCCTCGATCATCTGCCCCATGGACATCTCCACCGAGAGGAAAGACTTGACCCGCGTTGCCGCCTCGGCCAGCACCGCTTTCGGGAACGGCCAGAGCGTAATCGGGCGAATCAGTCCGACGCGGATGCCCTTGGCACGCGCGGCGGTCACGGCGTTTTTCGAAACGCGCGCCGTAATTCCGTAAGCTACGACGCAGATTTCCGCGTCGTCCATCTGGAACGACTCGTACATGACCTCGTTCTCTTCGACAATGCGATAGCGCGCGTAGCGCTCAAAGTTGAGCTGCTCCAGCGCTTCCGGCTTGAGAAACAGCGAGGTCACGATGTTGTGCTCACGCTCCATCTTGGTTCCGGTGAGCGCCCAGGGCTTGTCGTAGACCTTCTGCTCGCCGATATCGAGGGAGACGGGCTCCATCATCTGTCCGATGGTGCCGTCCGCGAGGATCATTGCCGTCATGCGGTATTTATCCGCGAGGTCAAAGCCCTTGACGGTCAAATCCGCCATCTCCTGAACGGAGGCGGGCGCGAGCACGATCATGTGATAGTCGCCGTGGCCGCCGCCGCGCGTCGCCTGAAAATAGTCCGCCTGCGAGGGCTGAATGCCGCCGAGGCCCGGGCCGCCGCGCTGAACGTTCACGAGAAACGCCGGCAGGTCGCTGCCCGCAAGATAGCTCAAACCCTCGCCCTTGAGCGAAATGCCGGGGCTCGAGGAGCTGGTCATCACGCGCTTGCCCGCGGCGGATACGCCGTAGACCATGTTGATCGCCGCAATTTCGCTCTCGGCCTGCAGAAACACGCCGCCGATCTTCGGCATCCGCTTTGCCATATAGGCCGCAATCTCCGTCTGCGGGGTGATCGGGTAGCCGAAGTAGTGTCGGCAGCCCGCGAGGATCGCCGCCTCGGCGATGGCCTCGTTGCCCTTCATTAAAACCTTGTCCGCCATGCTGTTTGCCCTTACCTTTCCACCGTAATTACGCAGTCGGGGCACATGGTGGCGCAGAAGCCGCAGCCAATGCACTGTGCTTCGTCCGTCATTGCGGCGGGCGAGTGTCCCTTTTGGTTGATCGTCTCTCGATCGATCTTGAGGATCTTCTTGGGGCATGCGTCTACGCAGAGCCCGCAGCCTTTGCAAAGATTCGTCTCAAACGTCACTTTTGCCATGGTATCGCCTTTCCTGTCTTTGTGCTTGATTTCTAAAAATTCATCTAAAATGGATTCCCTATTTACTGAGACTTATTATCTAAAAGTTCATCCAAAACGGATGCTCTAATTGATGATCTAACTGTTCTTTCAATCGATTGCTCACGCTCGTAAACGCGATTGGCAGTTCGGCAAGCTGCGCGAAGCGCTCCATACGATCAACGGTTCCCAGCACATCCTCCGCGCTCGTCTCCAAGCCAAGGTTGCTGTTGTTGACCAGCGCGGTGACACGCATGCCGCAGGCGGCTTCCACCTCGCGCAGAACCTGCAACGCGTCCTCGGCCGTCTTCGTCAGCGGGCGGTAGAAGTTCGCGACAAAGAGCATTTCGTAATTGCCTTCGCCAACGATGTCCGGCACATAGCGCCCCAGCGCAACCGCGCCCCTGTCGTCGCCGCCGACGTCCAGCACCGCATAGCCGCTCTTGTCCGCAATGGCGGCGTAGAGCTCCTTGGGCAGCGCGGGAATATCGAGGTTGCTGCCCGCAAACTGGGAGGTTACGAGGCAAACGCCCGCCGCCTCCAACTCCGCGCGGTGATCCGTCGAGCGGAAGTACGGATTCACGATGTCGAGGTCGCAGATGGAGACCGCGTTGCCCGCTTCGCGCAGGCGCAGCGCGTATTGCACCGCGATGCTCGTTTTTCCGCTGCCGTAGTGTCCGGTCAGAATGGTCACGCGCTTGGCATTCAACGTTGTTTGCTTCTCCTCGCTCTGCGCTTTGGCGATTTCGCCCGCGCGCTACTCCCCTATTATAACAGCTATAGCAGCCTTCGGATGATCTTTCCGCTCGTCGTCTTTGGCAGGCTCTCGCGGAACACCACGATGCGCGGATATTTATACGGCGCGGTGTGGCTCTTGACGTACTCCTGAATCTCGGACTTGAGCGCTTCCGTACCTTCGGTGCCCGCGGTGAGCACGATGCTCGCCTTGATGATCTGCCCGCGGATATCGTCCGGCTCGGCGGAGATGCCGCATTCGAGCACGTATGGCAGTTCCATGATGACGCTCTCAATTTCGAACGGCCCGATGCGGTAGCCGGAGGATTTGATCAAATCGTCCGCGCGGCCCACGTACCAATAGTAGCCGTCCTCGTCCTTCCAGGCGAGGTCGCCGGTATGGTACAGTCCGTCGCGCTTGGCCTCGCGGTTCGCCTCGTCGTCCCGGTAGTACTCCTTAAACAACCCGCAGGGATCGCCGTTTTCGATGCGAATGACGATTTCGCCGTTCGTTCCCGTTTCCACGGGATTTCCATCCGGGTCGACGAGATCCACGTCGTAGAGCGCAACGGGCTTGCCCATTGAGCCAACCTTGTGGGTGCCGCCGCGGAGGTTGCCGATCACCAGCGTGGTTTCGGACTGGCCGAATCCCTCCATGAGCTGCAATCCGGTGGACTTCTCCATTTGGCGGAAGACCTCCGGGTTGAGCGCCTCGCCCGCAATGGTTGCGTGCTTGATGGAGCTCAGATCGTACTTGGAGAGATCCTCCTTAATCAGCATGCGGTACATCGTCGGCGGCGCGCAGAAGGTCGTGATGTTGTATTTCGCAAACATCGGCAGAATATCCGCCGCGTCAAACCGGTCAAAGTCGTAAACAAACACCGCCGCCTCGCTGAGCCACTGCCCGTAGAGCTTGCCCCACATTGCCTTTGCCCAGCCGGTATCCGAAATCGTTAGATGCAGGCCGTTTGGATTTACGCACTGCCAGTAGTCGGCGGTGATGTGGTGGCCCAGCGGGTATTTATAGGTATGCGCGGCGAGCTTTGGCTGCCCCGTCGTGCCGCTCGTGAAGAACATGAGCATCAAATCGTCGCCGCAGGGCGCGTCCGCTTCGCGCGGAAAACGGCCGGAGAAGCGCGAATACTCGCTGTCAAAATCGTGCCAGCCGTCGCGCTTGCCGCCGACGAGAATCTTCGTGAGTTTGCCGGAAAACCCCGCCGCTGCGCGGTCGGCCGTTTCCGCGGCGTCCTCGTCCGCCGTGCAGATGATCGCGCTGATGCCCGCCTTCTCGAAGCGGTAGGCGTAGTCGTGCTCCTGCAGCAGATACGTCGCGGGAATGCCGATGGCGCCGAGCTTGTGCAGCCCCAAGAGCGCAAACCAGAACTGGTAATGCCGCTTGAGCACGAGCAGCACGCGGTCCCCGCGCTGGATGCCGAGGGAGGCGAAGTAGTTTGCGCACTGCGCGCTCGCGCGCTTGAAGTCGCCAAACGTGAAGCGCCGCTCGGTCTTGTCCTTCGAAATATGTAGCATCGCGAGCTTGTCCGGATATTTCTCCGCGAGGCCGTCCACAATGTCAAACGCGAAGTTGAACTTGTCCGTATTCTCGAAAGTCAACGCGGTGGGGTTCCCGTCCGCGTCGATGGTTGGATGGATAAACTTGTTGAAGATGCGCGGCTGCGCCGACTCGTCCGGCCGTTCCCAGGCCGGATTTTGGATGGCCTCGGTACTGTGCGCGTCCTTGTAGGCGGAGGGGTTCAGGACAATCGCGTAAAACCGGCAGTCCTCGCCGCCGACGGCGATCATGCCGTGGGGAATCGAGCTATCGAAGTACGCGCAGTCGCCCTTGTGCAGAATCTCCGTATGCGAACCGATCTGGAGCTTGAGCGTGCCGCTGATCACGAGGTCGCACTCTTGACCCTCGTGCGTGGTGAGTTCAATGTCCTTCTGCTCCGCCTCGGGGTTGTAGCCAACCTCGACATAGAGCGGCTCGGAAATGCGGTTCTGAAACGGCGCGGCGAGGTTATAGTAGACCATGCCGTGCGCCTGCTCAATGCGCGCACCCTCGCCCGCGCGGGTAATCGCGTAGCCACGCAGCGTCGGGCTCGTGCCCTCGATGATGTCCGTGACGTTCACGCCAAATGCCATTGCGCAGCGGTAGATGAACGCGAAGCTGAGATCGTGCCCTCCGCTTTCGCAAGAGGTGTATTCCGCCTCGGAGACGCCGGTGCGCTCTGCCATCTCGGCGGTGCTCAGGTTTGAGATGCGCCTTAGCTCGCGGATGCGAGCCGCCATCTCCTGTAGCTGGAAATCGAGTTCGCTGTTGCTGCCCTTCATATTGCCTGCTCCCTTTCGTCCGGCGGCGAAAACCACCCCGGCATGATTGCTCAGTTGCGCTCGGACGCTCTGGAACATCACCGAAAGGTACAAAAAAATCGTCCCCAAGATGATCCCGTAATAGTCCGATCATCTTTGAGACGAGTGCAGCTCGTAGCTTTTACCCGCGGTACCACTCAAATTGCACCGACGTTGCCGCCGATACCCCTCTTCAGGCTCCAATAAGCCCTATGCCGTAACGCCGCATGCACGGGAAGGTTCTACTTGCCGAACCGTATGCTCGGTGTTCTTCCTTCCGGCTCGGGAGCTACAAATCATCGTCCATGCCATCCCGGCTTTCACCAGCCGCCGGGTCTCTGCAAAAGCAATCGGGACGCGATCCTCTCCGTCTCAGCCTTTTTTAGACCTTGTGTGGAACGTTGCCGCCGCGTAAGTTACGCAACGGGCGTTTAATTTCGTACAGACTACCACGAATCCTCTCTTCTTGTCAAGGAGTATTTCCGAAGTTTTATGCAGGCTTTACACAATCTGCATCGTGTGTTGATTTCGTTCGTCCGCCGCTTCGCGCAAAGGCGCAAAGCGGCGGAACCAAGCCTTTTTAGAGCAGGCGGCGCATGATTTTGCCGCTGATCGTCTTTGGCAGCTCGTCGCGGACGACGACACTGCGCAGGTATTTATACGGCGCGGTATGCGTTTTTACGTACTCCTGAATCTCTTTCTTGAGCTCCTCGGTGCCCTCGGTGCCGGCGGTGAGCACGATGCTCGCCTTGATCACCTGGCCACGCAGCTCGTCGGGCGCCGCAGACACGCCGCACTCGAGCACATATGGCAGTTCCATGATGACATTCTCAATCTCAAACGGCCCGATGCGGTAGCCGGAGCTCTTGATGACGTCGTCCCGGCGGCCAACGTACCAATAGTAGCCGTCCTCGTCCCGCCAGGCGAGATCGCCCGTGTGGTAGATTCCGTCACAGACCGCCTCGCGGGTCTGTTCCTCGTCCCGATAGTACCCCTGGAACAGTCCGCAGGGATGGCCTTTGTCCACGTGGATCACGATTTCGCCGGGTTCGCCGAGCTCGGCTGGCTTTCCCTCCGGCGTGAGCAGGTCGACGTCGTAGGTTGGCACCGGACGCCCCATCGAGCCGGGTTTCGGGTTCATTCCGGTCAGGCAGGCCACGAGCAGCGTCGTTTCCGTCTGTCCGAATCCTTCCATGATGCGTAGCCCCGTCGCCTGTTCAAACTGATAGAACACCTCGGGGTTGAGCGCCTCGCCCGCCGTCGTCGCGTGGACAATGGTCGAAAAGTCAAACTTGCTCAGGTCTTCCTTAATCATCATGCGGTAGATCGTCGGCGGCGCGCAGAGCGTCGTCACCTTGTGCTTGGCAAACAGCGGAATAAGGTACTTCGCGTCGAACCGCTCGAATTCAAACGTGGCGATCGCCGCTTCACAGAGCCACTGCCCGTAGATCTTGCCCCAGAGCGCCTTGCCCCAGCCGGTGTCCGAAATGGTTAAATGCAGCCCGTCGGAGTGCACCTGATGCCAGTATTTCGCGGTGACGAAGTGTCCCAGCGCGTAGGTGCAGCTATGCGACGCGATCTTTGGATAACCCGTCGTGCCACTCGTAAAGAACATCAGCATCGTGTCCTCGCCCGCAATCGCGTCGTCCGGACGCTCAAAACGGCTGCTGAAGCGCTGATATTCACTGTCGAAGTCGTGCCAGCCCTCGCGCGTTCCGCCGACGAGAATCTTCGTCGTCAGCTCCGGGCAGCCCTCCTGCCCCAGCTCCGCCTGCGCCGCCGCTTCGCCGTCCGCCGTGCAGACCAGCGCACTGACGCCCGCCGCCTGGAAGCGATAGGTAAAGTCGTGCGCAACGAGCTGATATGTCGCGGGAATCGCGACCGCGCCAATCTTATGCAACGCCAGCATCGCAAACCAGAACTGGTAGCGGCGCTTGAGCACGAGCATGACCTTGTCGCCCTTCTTGATGCCGAGCGAACGGAAGTAGTTCGCGGTGCGGTTGCTGGCCTTGCTCATGTCCTCAAACGAGAACTTCCGCTCCACGCCGTCCATGTCCACGTGCAGCATGGCGAGCTTGTTTGGCGCTTTCTTCGCGATGGCGTCCACAATGTCGAACGCAAAGTTGAATTTGTCGGTGTCCACGAAGTCCACGTGCTGGAGCGCGCCGTGCTCGTCTTCCTGCGTTTTGACAAAACGGTTGCAGACGTAATCCTCGGCTCTGCGCGCTTCCACGATGCTCGTGTGCAGCTCGGCGGTGTTCGCCGCGCCCTCGCCCGGCAGCACGACCGCGAGAAACAGGCACTCGCTGCCCTCGACGGCAATCATGCCGTGCGGCGTTGCGCTGTTGTAGTAGATGCTGTCGCCCTCGCGCAGGATCTCGGTGTGCTCGCCGACCTGCACCTTGAGCGAACCGTGGAGCACGAGGTCAAACTCCTGCCCGTTGTGCGTCGTCAGGTGGATCGGGCGGTTTTGCTGGGACTCGGAGTATGCATAGCGCACCCAGTATGGCTCGGCGACCTTGTTGCGGAACATCGGGGCCAGCGAGCTGATCTCGATTCCGTCCTCTTTTGCCGCCATCTGCCCTTGACCTTTGCGGGTCACCGTGTAGGACGAAAGCTTGGCGCTGTCGCCCTCGAGCAGGTCGGTAATGCCAATGCCGAACGCAACCGCGCACTTATGGATAAACGTAAACGGAAAGTCCATCTTGCCCGCCTCGTAGTCGGTGTATTCCTGCAAGGTGACGTCCGTGCGTTTTGCCATCTCGTCCCGCGTGAACCCGGAAATTTCGCGCATCTCGCGAATGCGGTAGGCGATTTCAAGCAATTGGCTGTTGAGTTCGACTGTTTCCATAGTCCCTCCTGAATAGGATTATTTTTTGTGTGCCCTGCGGGCACAAGCCGGAGTTCCTTTTTCTTTGCTTCTCATGAAGCAGTTTCTAAATAAGCAATACTGCGCAGCAGTAGAAAAATAGAAAAAACCCGTCCCAAGATTTCTCTTGAGACGGGCAATCATTTTGATTTGTCCCGCGGTACCACTCAACTTGCGTTTGTGAAAACGCCACTCGTCAGGCTCCAACAAGCCTTTTGCCTTTACGCGGCAAATACGGAAAACCCTATTTCGGAAACTCCGTTTCAAGTTTTCGGCTCGGAAGGGATGGGATTGTGAAGTAGCCTGCCGCCGGGATTTCACCCTCCCCGGCTCTCTTTGTGCGGCGCGTTCGTCCGTCTTCGTCACAGCCTTTTGTTCTGTATGAAATTATTGGTATCCTATCAGCATTCACGCCGTTTGTCAACCGCCAATTTCATAATTATGCGCTCAAACGACCCGATTTCGCGCGTTATGCGGTGACCACACTCGCGGCCTTTTGCAGACCGAGTTTCTGGATCGCGTCCTCGCGCATTTTGTACTTCATGATCTTGCCCGCCGCGTTCATCGGGAAGGAGTCCACCACCGCCACATACTTCGGCACCTTGTGCTTGGCCATGCTCGCGCGAACGTAGTCCTGAATCTCCTGTTCGGTGGCGGACTCGCCCTCTTTGAGGATGACGCAGGCCATGATCTCCTCGCCATATTGCTCGCTCGGCACGCCGATGACCTGAACATCCTTCACCTTGGGGTGCGTGTAGAGGAACTCCTCAATCTCCTTGGGGTAGATGTTCTCGCCGCCGCGAATGATCATGTCCTTGAGCCGGCCCGTGATGCGGTAGTTCCCCTCCGGCGTTTCGCAGGCGAGGTCGCCCGTGTGCAGCCAGCCTTCGGCGTCAATCGCGCTGCGCGTCGCGCCGGGCATCTTGTAGTAGCCCTTCATGATGTTGTAACCGCGCGCCACAAACTCGCCAATCTCGCCGACCGGCAGCACCTCGCCCGTCTCCGGGCTGACGATGCGGCACTCGATCTCCGGCAGGGCGCGGCCGACGGTGCCAACGCGCACCTCGATGGGGTCGTCCGTCGAGCTCATGGTGCAGCCCGGCGACGCTTCGGTTTGACCGAATACGATCGTGATCTGATCCATGTGCATCTGTTCGAGCACGTCCTGCATGACCTTGATCGGGCAGGGGCTGCCCGCCATAATGCCCGTACGCATGCACGAGAAATCCGTCTTCGGGAAGTCCGGATGCTCCAGCATGGCGATGAACATCGTCGGTACGCCATGGAACGCGGTAATGTGCTCCTGATCGATGCAGGCCAGCGCGGGTTTCGGCGAAAAGTACGGCAGCGGCAGCATGGTCGACCCGTGCGTCACGCAGGCGGTCATCGCCAGCACCATGCCGAAGCAATGGAACATCGGCACCTGAATCATCATGCGATCCGCGGTGGAGAGATCCATGCGGTCGCCGATGCACTTGCCGTTGTTCACGATGTTGTAGTGCGTCAACATAACGCCCTTGGGGAAACCCGTCGTGCCGCTCGTGTACTGCATGTTGCAAACGTCGTGCGGGTTGACCGCAGCGGCAAGGCGCTTGACCTCTTCGATGGGCGTGCGGCTGTAGCGCGCCATCATCTCTTCCCAGTTCAGGCAGCCCTCCTGCTTGTATCCGACGGAGACGACGTTTCGTAAAAACGGCAGTCGTCTTGCGTGCAGGTGTTCGCCGGGGCGCGTGGTCTTCAGTTCGGGGCAGAGTTCGGCAATAATGCCGGAATAGTCCGAATCCCGATACCCCTGCTCCAGAATCAGCGTATGCGTGTCACTCTGCTTGAGCAGATATTCCGCCTCGTGAATCTTATACGCTGTGTTGACGGTGACGAGCACCGCGCCGATCTTGGGTGCCGCCCAGAAGGCGATGTACCACTGCGGCAGGTTCGTCATCCAGACCGCGACGTGGCTGCCGGGGCCGACGCCCATGCTCACGAGCGCGCGGCAGCAGCGATCTACGTCCTCGCGGAATTCCGAATAGGTCCGCGTATAGTCCAGCGTCGTATACTTGAACGCATACTGATCCGGATACTCCTCCGCCATGCGGTCGAGCACCTGCGAAAACGTCGCATCGATCAGAATGTCCTTCCGCCAGACGAACGTGCCGGTCTTGGCGTTGTTCTGGTAGCGTTTCGGTTTCTGCCGCGCGGTGGTGCCAAAGCGCTGCATATAGTTGGAAAAGTGCGCAAGCACGCTCTCCAGATCGTCCATCTCCGGCATCCACTTGGGGTCCCACTCGAGCGAGAGGAAACCGTCGTAGTTGATCGAGCTCAGCGCAGACATGAGCTCCGCCATCGGCAGCGTGCCCTCGCCGGGCAGGCAGAAGTCTCCGTCCGCCGCGTCCTTGACGTGAACGTGCTTGACATACGCGCCGAGGTTCTTAATGCTCATTTCGGGCGATTCGCTGTGGTCAAAATAGGGATGGTGAAAATCCCAGAGCGCCGCGAGAGAGTCGCTCGCAAACCGGGTTAAAAAGCTCTGTAGCTTCGCCGTGTCCGCAAAGGCGGCTACGGTCTCCACGAGCAGAATGACGCCGCGCTCCTCGGCAAACGGCAGCGCGCGCGAAATGCGCTCGTAGGCCGCCTGAATGCCCGCTTCGCTGCCGTCCAGCGCACGAAGTCGCACATAGGGAATCGAAAAATCGTGCGCCAGTTGAATGGTCTCGGTCAGCTCCGCGTCCTTGTCCGTCTCGGCGGACGAAATGTCGCAAACGGAGTCCACGCAGCTGATGCAGAGACCCTCGTCAAACAACCGCCGAACCGTCCGGCTTGCGTTTGCGCGCGAAAACGGCGCGCCGTCCTGCGACCAGGCGGAGTGCGCAACCCCGTGCAGCTCAACGCCGCTGTATCCGGTCGCCTTTGCCGCGGCGAGGAAATCCTCCCAGCCGCATTCGCCCCAGCCTCGGGTGGAAAAGCTCAGTTTCATCTTACGCGTTCCCCCTTTTCGCGGCCTGGGACGCAGAAGGGCAAATTGCCCCTGTTACAATCGTTCGGTTCATGCACGGGCGCCCTCCTCGTAGACAATCTTGTTGAGCGCGTTGAGGTAGGCGTGGATGCTCGCGCCGATGATATCGGTCGATATACCCTTGCCGGAGTAGAGCTTGCCGTCCTCGCGGAGGCGCACCAGCGCACTGCCCATTGCCTCGCGCCCTTCCGTAACCGCCTGAATCTGGAAATCGTCCAGCTCATAATGGTGGCCAATGATCTGCTCAATGGCGAGAAACGCCGCGTCAATCGGGCCGTCGCCAACCGCAAAACCGGAGAGCGTCTTGCCCTGCTTGAGCAGCTTGACCTGCGCGGTCGCGGTGATGACGTTTCCGCTGTTGATGACGTAGCTTTCCAACGTATAGGTCGGCGGAACCTGCAGCGCCGCGCTCGCGACGATTGCGTCCAGTTCCTTTTCGCCAACGTTTTTCTTATCCGCAATGCGTAAAAACGCGGCGTATACCTTTGCGTTGTCCTCTTCGGAGAGGTCGTAGCCGAGCTTCTGCACGGCGGCGGAGATATCCGAAAGCGAGCTTTCGCTCGACAACACGACGGCTTCGTCCATAGAGCGCGCCGCGCCCGCCTCAAAGTCGGAAGCGGCTCCGCGCTTGGCGCTGACCATCCAGCGCACCTGTCCCGCCGCGCGGCTCAGCTCGGTCATCGCGATGTTCGAGCTCAGGTTGAGTTCAACCCCGCGCGCGCGCAGAATCCCCGCGATGGTTTCGAGCGGCAAGACGCCGTCCCCGCCGGTGCTGGTCTTGACCAGTCCCGCGCCCGCTTCGACGGCGCTCAGCGCCGCGGCCGCGGCAAGGCTCAGCCCGTCCGCGCACTGCACGCCGAGCAACACCTTGCTCAGCGCCGGTACATGAGCATACGCGTCCCGAATGAACTGGCCGAAGCGCGCGGGGAGCATCCCCTCCGAGCCGTCCACCAGCGTCACGATGCTCGCGCCCGCCGAAATTGCCGTGTCGATGGCGCGATAGAGAAACTCCACGTCGCTGCGGGTCGCGTCCTCGGCGACAAACTCCACCTCTTTGCAGAGGGACTTCGCCTGCTTGACGAGCTCGCCGATGAGCGACAGAATCTGATCCGGCTTTTTATGGCAGATGTATTCCATCTGCGCGGTCGAGGTCGGCACCGCAATCTGAAGGCAGGGTTTGTTCGCTTCCTTGATGGCGGCATACGCCTGCTCGACGCCCTCGCTCGAAAGCGCGGCGGCGAGGACAACGCGGCTGTCCTTCACCGCGGAGGCAACGGACTTGATGAGGAGCGTATCCGCTTTTTCGTTTTGAATGGAAGGTAGTTCAACGCCGCTAAGTCGCAGTCGGTCCAGAGCGCGCGCGATCTCCAGTTTTTCACGGAAGCTCAGCGCGGCTTCGGTCCGTTTGCGTTCCTGACGCAGGGTTACGTCGGAAATGAGTATGTTTCCCATGGCGTGTTCTCCTTCCGGTTCTCTGCGGCGTTTAAAAAAATATCCTTGAAACCACCGAAAGGAGGCATCAAGGACGTGCCGCAAAGACCTGTTTTATGAAACATGGAACTCATTTTTTGGCACTTCTGCCGAAAAATGAGGCGATTCGCCTATTTTCGTCGATGTTAACACAAAGCTATGTTTGTGTCAATATATCATATATGAAATTATTCATCCCTTTCGGTTCTCGAACCGTCCTGGCCTGTTGCATTTCGCGTTTGTCCGATTATAATAATGTTAGATTTCATCCTGTCTGGTGTTTATGAAGAAATTCCTCCTTCGGTTTCAACAACGACTGCAGGCGTCCCTGCTCGACAGCCGCGAGCAGCGTTATTTTTTGTTCCTCAACATCTACGCGTTGTTGAGCCTCATTGCCGCGGGCATGACCGTTATGAACATCCTCTCCCACAAGGGCATGCTGACGGTGTCCACCGCCGTGTATGCCGTTTTTTGTGCGCTGATTTTTCTACTGCTGCTGAAACACCGAATCGATCTTCTTGTTTCGCTGATTGCATTTGTCGTGAGCTTCTATCTGCTGCTGACGTATTTCATCATCTCCGGCAATCCGGACGGATTCAGCATTCTCTGGGTCTGCCTGCTGCCCGCCTGCGGCCTATTGGCGTTCGGGCGGAAAACGGGCACGCTGATCTGCCTTGGGATGCTGCTGGAGCTGCTGTTTCTCCTGCACACCCCGTTCGGGCAGTCGCTGGTGCAATACGCGTATTCCGCAACGTTCAAAATCCGGTTTCCGATGCTGTACCTCGCGTTTTACTTTGCGTCACTGCTGCTGGAAACCATGCGGGAACTCACGCAGAACAAGCTGCTCGAAACGCAGGCGCTCTACCGCTCGCTCTACGCGCACGACGCGCTGACCGGCGTATTCAACCGCTACGGGTTCAACGAGCTGATGGATCGCTATTTTCAGGAGCACCGCGAAAACCTCGCGCTGATCATTCTCGACATCGACTTCTTCAAACGAATCAACGACGAATATGGGCACATGCAGGGCGATCTAGTGCTGCAAGACGTTGCGCGTAGGATACAGGAAGGCGCGGGCGCGCAGGCGAACGTCTGCCGTTGGGGCGGCGAGGAGTTTGCCGTGCTGATTCCGGCCTGCAAAGACGCGAAAGCGGTTGCCGAAGCGCTGCACGCGAGCATTCAGTCGAGCGACATCCCAATTGAACCCTGTTGCGTTCATATTACGGTCAGCGTTGGCGCGGCGCTCGCGAAAACCACCGAACACTGCACCGCCGCGCAGCTCGTTACCCTAGCGGATGCCTGCCTCTATCGCGCCAAACAGAACGGGCGGGATCGCGTGGAGTTCGCCGAGTTGTAACGAACGCGAGACGGCTTTTACGCAAAAAACGCCATTCGGACGTACCGGATGGCGTTTGCTGTTTCTTTGCTATTTCAAGATAAGCTCAATAGTTCTCAATCGCGACCCGCTCGACCAGGCCGGAGATATCCGCGCCGAGGTAGAGCGATGCGGTCGCGGCAAAGTCCGCCGCGCTGTCGCTGGCGTAATAGCGCCGTTCGCCCGCGCGGTTCGCGTCGTTCAGTCTGCCCTGCTCGCCGAGCAGCGCGGCGGCGGCAAGCGCCGCCTGTTCGCCGGTGTCAATCAACGTAACACCCGCGCCCATATAGTCCGAAATCACGTCGGCCAGGAGCGGATAATGCGTGCAGCCGAGCACGAGCGTATCCACGCCCGCCGCCTTGACGGGAGAGAGATACTCCTCCACCACGCGCTCGGTCACGAAATCGCCGCGACGCACGCGCCCGTCCTCCACGAGAGGCACGAGCAGCGGGCAGGCCTTCGCGGTCAGCTTTGCCTCCGGCAGCAACGCGCGGATGCTCATCTCATACGCGCCGCTGCGAATGGTCGCCTTGGTACCAATGATGCCGATGTTGCCCGACTTGGTCGCTTTGACTGCCGCGCTTGCCGCGGGCTGTACGACGCCGAGGATCGGAATCGCGTTTTCGTTTTTGAGCAAGTGAAGCGCCGTGGTGGACACCGTACCGCAGGCGATGACGATTGCTTTCAGGTCAAAGCTGCGCAAAAACGCAACGTCCTGCCGCGCATAGCGCACGATGGTCTCCACCGAGCGCCCGCCGTATGGCACGCGCCCCGTGTCGCCAAAGTAAACGATGTCCTCGCCCGGCAGCAGGCGAATCATCTGGCGCACCGCCGTCAGCCCGCCCATGCCGGAGTCGAA
Organism: Christensenella sp.; assembly: GCA_034927595.1. Classification (GTDB taxonomy): domain Bacteria; phylum Bacillota; class Clostridia; order Christensenellales; family CAG-138; genus UBA7703. The sequence goes on along the minus strand of JAYFPQ010000069.1, from coordinate 28,959 downwards.
CACGCCGATTGGTCTTGTATCCATGCCTTCACCTCAGAAACAAAAAACGGACAAGCGCGGCCTGCCCGTTTGAAAATCGGAAACTTGCCAAAGGGTATTGTATCACAATTCGCGCCTTACGGGTAGGCAAACCTGCCTACGCGCGCAGCAGCGGCAGCATGCCGGTCAGGCGATTGACCGATTTTTTGTTTCCGTAGAGTGCGAGACCAAAGTAGCGGAACTCCTCCGTTCTCGTCCGCTCCGCTTCGGAAAGATAGTCCTCATAGATTTGGATTCGCTGCGCAACGTCGGAAAAATCCACGACAACCAGATCCTCAAACTCCGGCTCGTACAGCCGCAGCCGCAGCTCGCGGAGCCGCTCTTCGCTTGCCTGCAACACGGTCGTCGGCACCGTGTTGATGCCAAGGTGCGTTCCGCCCGCGGCGTCCGTGACGCTTCTGCCAACCACGTCCGGCTTGGCGGAACCAAGCGTTGTGCCTAAGATTGCCGCGGTGTTCGCAATCAGCCCCAGCGGCAGCGACGCGTCGATGACCATGACGCACTTTTGTTCCTGTTGTTCCATGCTGAATTATCGTTCTCCTGTTTTTGTGGGTGGATCGTCGTTCGGTTGTCCCGGTTCGTCCTCCAGCCGTTCCTGCCAGAACACGCGGCGGTACTGCCCCGGCGTCAGCCCGATCTGCCGTTTAAACGTGTTGGAAAAATGGCTCTGATCCCAGAATCCGGTCGCGAGCGCAACGTTCGCGGGCGTTTCCCCCGCCTTGAGCAGCGTCTTCGCGCGGTCGATGCGCAGCGTTTCGAGGTAGCTATACGGCGTAATGCCCGTCTCCCGCGTAAACGAGCGAAGCAGGTGATACTTGCTCAGGTTGGCAACCGATGCGAGCGCGTCGAGCAACACCGGCTCGTCCAGATGCGCCAATAGGTAGTCGCAAACGGCCTGTACCTCCGCGCGGCGTTCCGGCGGGCAGGGCGAGCCGGCGTGCGCATAGTCGCGCAGCAGCTGCTCCAGCAGAAAGAAGAAGCGCTCCTCCTTCTGCACGCCCGTTTCCCCGCGGAGGATCATCGCGTGCAGCTCGCGCAAATCGGGAATCAGCTCACAGTGAAACACCACGGACTGCGCAAACACGGGCGCACCTTCCCCGCCAAAGATTTCGCGCGCGGCCTTCGCCATCACGTCCGGCGCAATGTTGAGGCAGCGGTAATCGAGCGGCTGATCCGCCGCGCCCTCGCAGGCGTGGTTCTCGCCGGGGTTAAACAGCAGTAGGTCACCCGGTGCGGTGATGGTCTGTTCGCCGCGGCAGGTCAGCTTTCGCCGCCCGCGCTCAATGAACCCGACCACATAGTGCTCGTGAAAATGACTCGGAAACGCCTGCATCACGCCCTGAAACTGGTAGGCTTCCACCATCAGCTCCGGGTCGTAACGCGCCGTCCGCAATTCGACTGTTTTCTCGTTCAACTGTCCCATTGCCAAAGAATACCTCAACTCAAATTGGAAATCTTGAAGAATATTGCTATTATATCGAGAAAACTCGCTGTACGCAAAAGCGCCGCCCTTTCAGGCGGCGCTTACGGTCTGTTCGTTTACCCGATCTGCGGGAAGAGCGCCTTCACCGCCGGATAGATCTTCACGAATTTCTGATACTGTGCCTCGTAGCGCGCGGCAATCTCCGGGTCCGGCTTGACCGTCGCGTTTACGTGCACCATCTTCTCGGCAATCTCCTCCACCGAGGCATACTCGCCGCAGGCAACCGCCGCGAGCATCGCTCCGCCGAGGCCGGGGCCTTCTTCGGAGGTGATGGTGTCGATCTCCATGTTCAGAATGTTGGCGAACATCTTTTTCCAGAGCTTGCTCTTCGCGCCGCCGCCGCAGATCTTGCTGCGGTCAATCTTGATGCCCAGCGACTTGGCAACCTCTACGGAATCGCGAATCGCGAACGCAACGCCCTCGAGCACCGCCTGCGTCATGTCCGCGCGGGAGGTGTCCATCGTCATGCCAATGAATGTGCCGCGCGCGGCGGGGTCGTTGTGCGGTGAGCGCTCGCCCATAAGATACGGCAGGAAGTACACGTGGTTCGTGCCGAGCTTGTCGTCCGTAATCGGCGCTTCGAGGCCCTTATAGTCCTTGCTGTCGAGGATGTCCTCCATCCACCATTTGCTGCAGGAACCCGCCGAGAGCATGCAGCCCATCAGGTGGTAGTTCCCGTCCGAATGCGCAAAGGAGTGCAGCGCGTTGTGGCTGTCCACGCCGAATGCGCAGTTGCTGATGAATACCGTGCCGGAGGTGCCAATCGAAATGTTGCATCTCCCCTCGCCGACCGTGCCGGTGCCGACCGCCGCCGCTGCGTTGTCCCCCGCGCCCGCGCAGACCTTGACCGCTTCGTTTAAACCCAGCGCCTTTGCGGCGTTTGGTTTGAGCGAGCCGACCGACTCGTAGCTCTCGAACAATTTCGGCATCTGCTTTTCGGAAACGCCGCAGATGTCCAGCATGGGCTGCGACCAGCGGCGGTTCTTGACGTCGAGCAGCAGCATACCGGAGGCATCCGAATAGTCGCAGCTGTGCACGCCCGTGAGCAGATAAACGATGTAGTCCTTCGGGAGCATGATCTTCGCGATCTTCGCGAAGTTATCCGGCTCGTTTGCGCGCATCCAGAGCAGCTTCGGTGCGGTGAATCCGGCGAAGGCGATGTTGCCCGTCCATTCGGAGAGCTTGTCCTTGCCGATGACGTTGTTGAGATAATCGGTTTCCTTCGCGGTGCGTCCGTCGTTCCACAGAATCGCCGGGCGAATGACCGCGTCGTGCTCGTCGAGCACCACGAGGCCGTGCATCTGCCCTCCGACGCCGATTCCGGCGACCTTAGACGCGTCGTAGCCCTTGAGCAGCTCTGGAATGCAGGCGAAAACCGCCTCTTTCCAGTCCTCAGGCTTTTGCTGCGACCAGCCGGGATGCGGAAACTCCAGCGGATACTCGCGGGAGGCGATGTTGAGCACGCTGCCCTCGCTGTCCATCAGCAGGGTTTTCAGCGCGGAGGTACCAAGATCGATGCCAATGTAATACATGCGTTTCACCTCACGTAAAAATTGGGCGACGCGACCGCCGCCCGAAAGTTTGTTTTGTTGTTGCTCAACCGAAGAGAATGGCGTTAACCACGCTCTCAAGGTATTCCTGCTTGCCGCTGCCGGGTAGAGCGGGCGCCTTCATTTCGAGCGCTTTTGCGGCGCATTCCGCAAGCGTTGCTTCGCCGCTGGCGATCTTTGCGCCAATGCCGGAGCTGTAGCTCGCATAACGATCCTTCACGAATCCGTCCACTCGGCCGTCTTCGATGATCGCGGCGGCCTTGAGCAGACCCAGCGCGAAGGTGTCCATGCCGAGGATGAATCCGTAGAACATATCCTCGTAGGTGTAGCTCGGACGACGGTTCTTCGCGTCGAAGTTGAATCCGCCGGAGATGCCGCCCGCCTTGAGTACTTCGTACATGCACATCGTCGCTTCGTACACGTCGAATGGGAACTCGTCCGTATCCCAACCGAGCAGCAGGTCACCCTGGTTTGCGTCAATGCTGCCGAGCATGCCGTTGATGCGGCTCACGCGCAGATCGTGCTGGAAGCTGTGGCCCGCGAGCGTCGCGTGGTTGGCTTCGATGTTGAGTTTAAAGTCCTTATCGAGCCCGTAGGCGCGCAGGAAACCAATCGCGGTCGCCGCGTCGTAGTCGTACTGGTGCTTCATGGGTTCCTTGGGCTTGGGTTCGATGTAGAAGTCGCCCTTAAAGCCGATGCTGCGGCCGTAGGAAACCGCCATCTTCATGAGACGCGCAATGTTGTCCAGCTCAAACTTCATGTCCGTGTTCAGCAGCGATTCATATCCCTCGCGGCCGCCCCAGAACACGTAGCCGCGTCCGCCGAGTTTCACGGTCAGCTCCAGCGCCTTTTTAATCTGCGCCGCCGCAAAGCAGAACACGTCCGCCGAGTTGGTCGAACCAGCGCCGTTCATGAAGCGCGGATTGCTGAACATGTTCGCCGTGCCCCAGAGGCACTGGATGTTGGTGCCCTTCATCTTCTCGAGCATGTAGTCCGTAATCACGTCGAGATTGTGGTTGGTCTCGTTGATGTCGTCCGCTTCGGGCACAAGATCCACGTCGTGGAAGCAGAAATAGCGAATGCCGAGCTTCTGCATGAGTTCAAATCCGGCGTCTACCTTTTTGAGCGCGTGCTCCATCGTGCCCGGTTCCGCGCCGAAGGATTTGTCCGCCGTGCCGACGCCCATGCCGAAAATATCTTTGCCCGTGTTGCAAAGGTTATGCCACCAGGCCATCGCAAACGGAAGGTGTTCGCGCATGGGTTTGCCCAGAACAATTCGCTCCGGATCGTAAAATTTGAACGCGAGCGGATTTTTACTTCCTGCGCCCTCGTAACGTACCTTGGGAATCTCCGAAAAAATCTCTGCCATCTGTGTTTTTGTCCTTTCGTACCGGTTGATCGTTTGACTTGTTTACTTAATTTTTTGATTGTTTATAACTTCGAATCATGATTAATTCAGCTTAATCTCATCATACTCGATTCTACGTCTTTGTCAAGATAGAAACTGGTCGGTTTCACCAGAAAATCGTTTCACTTCATAATTAACTTTACTTCTTAACTTAAAACTTGTATAATATGATTAATTTAGTACGGAAATAAGGAACAACACAATGGCAGACGTAACAGCAAGGGACCTCGCCATTCAGCTTGGCATCTCCACCGCCGCCGTGTCCATGGCGCTGAACGGAAAACCCGGCGTCAGTTCCGAAACGCGCGGAAAGGTGCTCGCCGCCGCCGCGAAGCTCGGCTATGTGACCCCGAAGACGCGGCAGTCCGAACGGGCGGCGAAGAACATCATCAGTTTCGTCATTTACACCGGCATTGGCGTTGCGGAACAAACGACGTTTTCAACGTTCGTTATGCGCGGCGCGGAGTCCGTTGCCAAGGGGCTGGGCTACCGCATTCTCGTGCACTATTTTTATGCCGATCAACCCTGGGACGAACAGATCAAGCGCATTCTGTCGGACGCCTGCGGTGTTATTCTGCTTGGCACGGACATCACCGAGCCGCAGCGGGACGCGTTTTTTGAATTCTACCATCTCGGCAACGTGCCGCTCGTGATCATCGACAATTTCCTGTTTTCCGCCTATGTGGACTGCGTCGGCAACGACAACACCTACGGCGTGAAGGCTGCGATTTCTTATCTCATCAAGTGCGGCCACCGAAGCATCGGCTATCTGCGCTCCAAGCAGCGCATCGTCAACTTTGACGACCGCGAACTCGGCATTAAGCTCTCCATGGAAGAGCACAGCAGCCTAGGTCTTGCCCCGCTGCAGGTGCTGGACGTGGACATTTCGCCGGACAAGGCACGCGAGGATATCTTTGCCTGGCTCGCCGCCGGCAACGTGCCCGCGGGTGCATATTTCTGCGAAAACGACATGCTCGCCGCCGCGTTCATTCGCGCACTCAAGGAAAAGGGCTTCCGCGTTCCGGAGGACGTTTCCGTCATGGGGTTCGACGACGTGCAGATCTGCGAAATGATCGAGCCGCCGATTACGACCATGCATGCGTTTAAAGAGCGCCTCGGAAAGATCGCCGTTGAGCTGCTCAACACGCGCATCGACGCGGGGGACACCTTGCTGACCAGCCGGGAATCCGGTCTGATGAAAGTTGCGTTATCCCTGCAGCTCAAGGAGCGCATGAGCGTTCGCTGCATCGACTAGAGGTTTCGTGCGGGAGGGGTTCTCCCCTCCCCACCGAAGAACGATTCGTCACACCGTGGTCTTTCAGGGGGAGTATCCCTCTCTTTTTTAGGGACAACCCGGCCAAAAAATAAGAACTTAATCGATTAAGTTTTTTCAAAAGCCGCACGGTTTCACCATTTCTGCCGAATCGCACCGCTCGTTGAACATTCTGTTCGTACCCCTCTCGCTCCAAGCGGAGCGTTCTATCTTCAGTTGAAAACTTACGACGGAGGACCTTCGATGAAATACGGGTATTTTCAGGACGCTGCCCGCGAATACGTGATTACGACGCCGAAAACGCCGCTTCCGTGGATCAACTATCTTGGTTCGCGGGATTTCTTTCGGCTCATCTCCAATACGGCCGGTGGCTATTGCTTCTACAAGGACGCAAAGCTGCTGCGGTTAACGCGCTATCGTTACAACGAGAATCCGCTCGATGTGAACGGGCACTATTTCTACATTCGCGATCGCAGCCGGAACAACTCCGTTTGGAACATCGGCTGGCAGCCGGTGCGCGCGGAGCTCGACCGTTATCTCTGCCGCCACGGCCTCGGCTACACGATCTTTGAGAGCGCGAAGGATGGGCTCTGCGCCAAGCAGGAAACCTTCGTGCCGAACGACGACAACTGCGAGCTCACCCGCGTTTCGCTGACGAACGAAACCGGCGAGGAGAAGACGGTGGATCTGTTCTCCGCCGTCGAGTTTTGCCTCTGGAACGCGCTGGACGACATGAGCAATTTTCAGCGCAACTACAACATCGGCGAGGTCGAGGTTGAAGGCAGCCGCATCTACCACAAGACCGAATACCGCGAGCGCCGGAACCATTTTGCGGTGTTTTCCGTCAACGTTCCCGTCTGCGGGTTCGACACGGATCGCGAAGCGTTCTGCGGTGCGTTTCGCAGCTTTGCCAATCCAGAAGCGGTGGAACTCGGCGAGAGCAAAAACAGTATTGCGCACGGCTGGCAGCCCATTGGCAGCCATCACGTCTGCCTGACGCTCGCGCCGGGCGAAACGAAGAGCTGCATCTTCGTGCTGGGCTACTGTGAGAATCCCCCTGCGGATAAATTCGTCGCCCACAACGTCATCAACAAAGCACCCGCGGACGCGCTGCTTTCAAAATTCCAGACCGATGCGCAGTTTGACGCGGCGTTTGCCGAGCTGAACGAGCACTGGAACAGCCTGCTTTCGCGTTTTACCGTACAGACCGGCGACGAAAAGCTCGATCGCATGGTCAACATCTGGAACCAATACCAGTGCATGGTCACCTTCAACATGAGCCGCAGTGCGAGCTATTTTGAAAGCGGGCTTGGGCGCGGCATGGGTTTCCGCGATTCGTGTCAGGATCTGCTGGGCTTTGTCCACCTGATTCCGGAGCGCGCGCGGGAGCGCATCCTCGACATTGCCGCTACGCAGTTTCCGGACGGCAGCGCTTACCATCAGTATCAGCCGCTGACCAAGCGCGGCAACTCGGACGTTGGAACCGGGTTCAACGACGACCCGCTCTGGCTGATCGCCGGAACGGCTGCCTATCTGCGCGAAACGGGCGACTGGTCAATTCTCGACGAAGTCTGCGATTTTGACAACGATCCCAGCCTCGCTAAGCCGCTCATGGAGCACCTGCGCCGGAGTTTTCAATTTACCGTGACGCACAAAGGCCCGCATTGTCTGCCGCTGATTGGCCGCGCGGACTGGAACGATTGCCTGAATCTGAATTGCTTTTCGACGGAGCCAGGCGAGAGTTTCCAAACCTTCGGCCCCAGCGAAGGGCCGGTTGCAGAGAGCGTGTTCATTGCGGGAATGTTCGTGAAATACGGCGAGGAATACGCCGAAATCTGCGAATTGCGCGGTTTGACCGACGAGGCAAACAGCGTTCGCGCCGAAGTGCAAAAAATGCGGCAGGCGGTTCTGGAATCTGGCTGGGATGGCGAGTGGTTCCGCCGCGCCTACGACGCGTTTGGCAACCCAATTGGCAGTCATGTCTGCGAGGAAGGCCAAATCTTCATCGAACCACAGGGCATGTGCGTCATGGCGGGCATCGGCGTTGCGGAAGGGCTTGCGGAACGCGCGCTTGAGAGCGTCCGGCAGCGGCTGGATACCAAGCACGGCATCGTGCTGCATCAGCCCGCGTACACGAGTTACCACGTCGAGTTGGGCGAAATCAGCTCTTACCCACCGGGCTATAAAGAAAACGCGGGCATCTTCTGCCACAACAATCCTTGGATCAGCTGCGCCGAAACCGTGCTTGGCCATGGTGACCGCGCGTTTGAAGTCTATACGCGCACCTGCCCCGCCTATGTTGAGGACATCAGCGAAGTCCGCCGGACGGAACCCTACGCCTACTGCCAAATGGTTGCGGGAATCGACGCACCAAGCTTTGGCGAGGGCAAGAACAGCTGGCTGACCGGCACCGCCGCCTGGACGTTTACAAACATCAGCCAGTACATTCTCGGCATTCGTCCGACGAACAACGGCCTCGCGATTGACCCCTGCCTGCCCGCCTCCATTCCGGGATTTTCCTGCGAACGGCTCTTCCGCGGCGCGTGCTACCACATTACGGTGGAGAATCCGGAAGGTGTCAGCAAGGGCGTCAAGCAGCTCTATCTAAACGGCATCGCGATCGAGGGCAACGTCGTGCCGCTTTGTTCCAGCAACGACCCCTGCGACGTTCGCGTCGTCATGGGCTAAGAGGAGAATCGAATGCCATTTTCGAGCGATTTCATTTGGGGCGCGGCGAGCGCCGCCTATCAGATCGAGGGCGCTGCGTCCGAGGACGGGCGCGGAAAATCCGTTTGGGATACGTTTTCGCATACGCCCGGAAAGACGTTTGACGGCCATACCGGCGATATTGCCTGCGACTCCTACCATCGCTTTGAGGAAGACCTGCAGGCGCTGCTTTCGCTTGGCGTCAAGCACTATCGCTTCGGCATTGGCTGGACGCGCATTTTTCCTGACGGGCGGACGCTGAACGAGCGCGGATTTGCCTACTACGACGCCGTGGTCAACCGCCTGCTCGAAAGCGGCATCACCCCGTGGATCACGCTGTTCCATTGGGATACGCCGCAGGCGCTGGAAGACGAGGGCGGTTGGCTCAACCGCGAAACGCCGGAGCGCCTCGCCGCGTATGCGGGCGTAGTTGCCGCGCATTTTCGCGGGCGCGTGTCGCACTATTTTACGATCAACGAGCCGCAGTGTTTCATTGGCCTCGGCTACGAAACAGGCAGCCATGCGCCTGGCAAGCAACTCTCCGGCGCGCCGCTTTTGACCTGCTGGCACAACGCCATGCTCGCGCATGGCTGGATGGTGCAGGCCGTGCGCGCGGCCGATCCCGACGCTCAGGTGGGGCTCGCCTCCTGCGGACTGGTCTGCACGCCCGAACATGAGAACGCGGCGGACATCGAAGCCGCACGCTACGCTATGTTCTCGTTCGGCAAACACACTGATTTTTCGCTGTTCTCGCATAACGCATTTCTCGACCCCGCGATCTTAGGGCGCTATCCGGATCATCCGTTCTTTCGCGAAATCGATCTTCCGCTGGAGGACCTCAAGCAGATTTGCCAGCCAATCGACTTCATCGGGCTGAACTTCTACAATTCCTATATCATCCGCGCGGGCAGCGCAGAACCGGAGCACGTCCCCTTCCATCGCGGATATCCTCGCACGGCCATGCGCTGGCCAATTACGCCAAGCATGATGTACTACGGCACAAAGTTCCTCTTTGAGCGCTACGGACTGCCGGTCTACATCACGGAAAACGGCCTGAGCTGCAACGATAAGATCTATCTGGACGGAAAGGTGCACGACGCAGACCGAATCGACTTTTTGCATCGTTACCTGCTGGAGTTACAGCGCGCCGCAAGCGAAAGCGTAGACGTCCGCGGTTATTTTCACTGGAGTTTGCTCGATAATTACGAGTGGAGCAACGGCTACGAAGAGCGCTTCGGATTGTATTTTGTCAATTACGAAACGCTGGAGCGGCTGCCCAAGGACAGCGCGATCTGGTTCCGCTCCGTCGTCGAGAGCAACGGACAGTCTCTTTAAACAATACCGAATGCAACAAAGAAGAGCGTATGGATTACACCATACGCTCTTTTCTGTTTCGGATCGTTCAGTCTTCCGTTTTCGCCTGCTCCAACTTTGTGAGTTGAAGCGATTGTCGAAAGATTTTCACCGTCAGATACATGGGCAGAGAGATTCCGCCCAGCAGCCAGAGCCAACCCAAGTAGACGAACACGTCAAACAGCAACACCGGCACGCCAAGAAACAGCGCCCAAACGAGCAGCGCCAACAGCGTGCGGGGAAACTGTGCAAACGCGAGCAGAAACGCGTTCTTCAGTTGTCCGCCCAGCGTGTTTTGAAATCGCGCCACGAGCGGATAAAACCAGAGCGACGCCAGCAGAATAACCGCGCCGACCACAATTGCAAAGATCAGAAAGAACGTATTGTTCGGCTCGGAAAAGACGACCGCAAACCAGAGGTCACCGGCTAAAACCGCCAGAACGAGCAGCTCCAGCAGCCAGCCCGCCGTTGCCTGCCGAAACGCGGCGCGAAAGTCCGCAAAGAACGCGCGGAACACCAGCCCCGTTTCGCGCTTTTGCAGCGTTCGGCCAACGCCCGCATAGCAGGCCGTCGCCGCCGCGCCGATCGTCACAATCGGAATGGAGCAGACGAGAAACAGCAGATTGATAATCACAATGTCCCCAAGAAAGGACAGCGCGTTGACAAATCCCTCGCGCAGTAAGCGAAATCGCTCCTTCATACCGATAAGACCCTCCTTTTAGCGGAAAAGCGCCCGTCCCAACGAGAGGACAGGCGCCTCGAATGTGTGGTTGTAATGATTTTACTCTTTGACGGAGCCGAGCGCAACGCCCGCGATGATGTACTTGGAAAGCAAGAAGTACACAACGAACAGCGGCAGCACGGACATGGCCAGCGCCAGATACACCGCGCCGTATTCGGTTTTGTAAATATCGCCCTTGAGCAGACTGACCATGATCGGCATCGTATAATTCTCTTTCTTGGTCAGCAGGATCATCGGGATAAACAGGTTGTTCCAGCTTGTCACGTAGGTAAAGATGGCCTGCGTCGCCATGGCCGGTTTCATAATCGGCAACACGATGCTGTTGAACGTTCGAAACTCGCCCGCGCCGTCGATGCGCGCCGACGCGACAATGTCGAGACTCAGCGAGGGAAGCATATACTGCCGCATGAAGAATACCGTCATTGGCGCGGCAATGGATGGTAGAATCAGCGCGAGCAGGTTGTTGGTCATACCAACTCGATACATGAACTGGTAGAACCCGATGCTGATGACCTGTGTCGGAATCATCATGACCGCGAGAATCACCGTAAAGAACGTCTGGCGCATTTTCCACTCATACGCAACCAGCGCATAAGCCGTCAAGGTAGAGAAATAAACCGCGCAAACGGTCGCGCCGGTGGAGATGACAACCGAGTTGAGAAAACCCGTTACCGGATTGAACGTCTTACCCGTGAGCACCTTCAGGTTCTCCAGTAAATGCGTGGAAGGGATCAGCGAGATGGCATGCTGCTGAATTTGGTAGGTGCTGCGCGTGGCATTCGCAATCATGATCCAGAACGGTAGAATGCTCAGAATCCCCAGCACAATGCAGACGATGTAAATGACAACGTTGTTCTTTTTTCTGCGTTTCATACAGCCGCCTCCTTACTGCGTTTAACCGCAGCGTCGATCCGCTTCATGGCTTGCTTGGCGCGTGCCTCCGAGCGGTCGCGCATCAGGTAGAATGTGACACCGGAAAGAGCTGCTATGATGACGAACATGATCATGCTCGCCGCGGCTGCTTGGTTATACAGATAGGTGCCGGAGAACGCCTTGGCATAAATAAACACGCTTGTTGTCATGGTTGCGTTCGCGGGGCCGCCATTCCAGATATACAGTTTCGGAATATCAAACATGTTCAAGCCGCCAACAAGGCTGGTAATCAGCGTGAATATGAGTACGGTCCGCATACAGGGTAAGGTAACACGAAAGAACGTCTGGCTCGGTGAAGCGCCGTCAATCTCCGCAGCCTCAAAGAGTTCGGGATTGATGCCCAGCACACCGGAGATCAGAACGATGGTCGTATACCCATACCATTGCCAGAATTGAATGAACGCGACGACAAGCTTCGCCGCCCAAGGGCTGGTCGAAAAGTCAAATGGCTTTCCCGACAGATGGAGTGATTGCAGAATATCGTTTACCGGTCCAACGGGGTAACCGAAGATTGCTGCATATAGAATCGCCACGGTCGCCGCGGTGATGATGTTCGGTAGGTAGAAGAGAACCTTAAACATGCCCTGTCCGTGGATCTTGCGGCTCCGGTTTGTAAACCAGGCCGTGAGCAACAGCGCAAGGCTGATCTGGGGTATGAAGTTCAGCACCCAGATTACGATCGTATTAACAAGAGAATCGCGGAATGTTTGGTTCTTAAAAATACTGACAAAGTTGTCAAACGGATGCTCAAGGAATTTAAACGTCGTGGTCGCGACGCCTTTGAAGTCCGTAAACCCAATAACCGCCGTAAACAGCGTTGGATAGAGCATGAAGATGAGAAACGCGATGATGAATGGCAGGCTGAACAGATAGCCGTATTTTGCGTAGCTGACGCCCTTGTGCCGAATGGTGTTTTGAGGCATGACTGCTTCCCCCTCAGGCGCATATTGTTCGATTTCTTACGAGGATATGGACGGGCGGAAGAACTCCGTCCGTCCATATCTCATATGCCTAATGGTTCACCGATGCGAACACGCGGATATTTAGTTCGCTTCGATGCCGAGCGTATCCGTCACAGACTGCTTGAATGCTGCAATCGCTTCGTCACGGGTGATGTTACCAGCCGTGTATTGACGGACCTGATCACGCCAGATGTTGTTGATGGTTTCGTCATACTGGGTCAGGTTCTTGCCGTTTGCAAACTGGTTGGCCGGTACGAACACGTCAAACATGTTCTGGCCGCCGAGGAACGCCAGTTCGCCATTGGACTTCGCCATAACGGTACCGGAAGCAACGGTATCCTTCGTGCCGCCTTCGCCGTTGAGCGTGCCGTTCGCCCACATATACTGCAGGCCGTCTTCACCGGTCTGGAGGGTGATCCAGTCGATGAGCTTGCCAACCGCTTCCAGCTTGCTGGAATCTTTGTTGGCCAGAACCCACGTGCCGCCCCAGAAGAAGCCGACCGGCGGTTCGCAGACTGCCCAATCGCCGTAGGTGCCTTCGCCGACTTTTTCACCGCCGGAGTTGCCAGCCATGACGTAGTTGATCAGCCAGGCGGGTCCAAAGAATCCGAAGACGGGCTGCGCGCCAACGCCCTTCATGTCGGCGTACCACGCATCGGTCCAGTCACGGGTATCATTCTCATAGCCGTTGTCCTTGAGCTGTTTGGACAGATCGAGGAACGCTTCACGAGCGGGGTCAATGTTGAGCTTGCCGTCTACGATCCAGCCCGTCGGGGAGCTGTTCTCGACTGCGTGCCAGATGTCACCGTCGCCGGAGACAATGCCGTAACCCTTGGCTTTCAGCTCTGCGGCTGCCGCAAAGAACTGATCCCAGCCCGGTCCGATCTTGGTCTTGATCACGGCGGGGTCATCGGTTCCCCAGGTGTCGATGGCCAGCGAGCGACGATAGATGAAAGCGCCGCCGGTTGCCTGATAGCCGAGGCCGACCAGAGCGCTGTCGCTCGGGCGGGTGCCGATGTCAATGGTGTACTGCGCGATGTCGGCAGCCTTCGTTGCGGCTGCAACGTCGATTCCGAGGTCAGCATACTTCGCGGCATAGCTGCTCATGTCGCCCTGCGTATACTTTAACACGAAGGCAGACTCGGCACAATACATGTCCGGAGCGTCCTTCCCACCGCCGGCCAGGGCCTGGTCCAGAGCGGGCTGGTAGAGACCATCGGTGGTGGCGATGATGGTCGCGTTGATCGTGTAGCCGAAATCCGGGTGGGATGCTACGTACTTGTCGAGCATCTTCGGAACTTCGTCCGTGAACGTGTAGAGGTTGATAACCTTGTCGCCTTCCGCTGCCGGTGCTTCGGCTGCGGGTGCTTCGGTCGCCGCTTCTGCGGCAGGAGCTTCGGTTGCCGGTTCGGCCGCGGGCGTGCTTGCGCAGCCAGCCAGGGTGGCCAGAATCAGCATGAGAGACAGAATGAGCGCGAATGTCTTTTTCATTGCTTCCTGATACTCCTCCTTTTAAATTGCGCCACGATGCCCACAGGGATGATACAAGATGTAATTGATAAAAAACAGATTGCGTCACGATGTGAACATTGATGTGACAGTCTCATTATAGGATGCGCTTAACGTTTAGTCAAGATTGATTTTGAAATTAATTCACTTAAGCTTAATTTCTTCGCGTCGAACTTGACTTAAGCAACAAATTCAGGCAGAATAAAGACAGAGGTCTGGAAAGGACAAAAATTGGCGATATGATCTACCTTGATCACGCGGCAACCGCACCTCTTTTGCCGTCCGTTCTGAAGGAAATGGAAGCAATTCAGCGCGAAATATTCGGAAATCCTTCCTCATTATATGCACCAGCCTATGAAGCGCGTAAAATTCTGCATATCAGCCGTGCGGCACTTGCAAACCGCATCGGCGCGCAAACGGACGAAATCGTTTTCACCAGCGGCGGCACCGAAAGCAACAATCTGGCAATTTTGGGGGCGGCGCGTGCCAGCCGGCGCGGAAAGCACCTGATTGTCGGCGCAACGGAGCACCATAGTGTGCTATACGCCGCGCGCGCGCTGAAAACGGAGGGATTCTGCATCACCGAGCTTGCCTGCGACGAGAATGGTGTCTACTCGCCGGAAGCGCTCCGCGCCGCAATCCGGCCGGATACCGCGCTGGTGAGCCTGCATCTGGCGAACAACGAAACCGGCGTAATTGAGCCGATTGCCGAGATTGGCGCCATCACGCGTGAGCGGCGCATTCCGCTGCACTGCGACGCGGTCGCCGCGTTCGGTCAGATTCCAATTGACGTACAAGCCCTCAAGATCGATCTGATGAGCGTTTCCGCGCATAAGCTGGGTGGTCCCAAGGGAACGGGGTTTTTATACGTCCGAAACGAAATTCCGCTCGCTCCGCTCTTCTTTGGAGGTTCGCAGGAGCACGGACTGCGTCCCGGCACGGAGAATGTCCCCGCCATTGGCGGCTTTGCCAAGGCGCTGGAGTACCTGCCACCACGGGCGGACTCCGCCGCACGGGACCTGCTGGAGTCACTCCTCTTGACCGCAATCCCCGGCGCGCGCATCAACGGCGCGGGAGCGGAGCGCCTGCCGAACCTGCTCAGCGTTACGTTTCCCGGCGCTTCCGGCGAACGGCTGCTGGCCGCGTTGAGCGCGCAGGAAATCTACGCTGCGACACGCGCAGCCTGCGCAAGCGGCGAACGCGAACCGTCGCATGTGCTCACCAGCATGGGTCTCTCCCGCGCAGAAGCGGATGCTACCATTCGTTTTTCAACCGGAATTTCCAGTAAATTAAGTGACATGCAGATTACATCGAGCGCAATCGATTTCGCTTATCGGAATGAAAATCGCACTACAAATACATAACTTAATAATTAAGTAGTTAATATGGAGGACAAAGAGATGTGGAATCGCGAATCTGCCCGGCTAAAGGCAAAAGAGCTGGTCATACAAATGACGCTCGAAGAAAAGATGTCCCAGCTTGTCTATGGCGCGCCCGCGATTGAGCGGCTTGGAATTCCTGCCTACAACTGGTGGAACGAGGGATTGCACGGCGTTGCCCGCGCGGGGGTTTCGACGAACTTTCCGCAAGCCATAGCGCTTGCCGCCATGTTTGACCGCGAGCTGTTGGGTCAGGTCAGCGAAACAACCGCGCTCGAAGGGCGGGCCAAGTACAACGCCTATTCCAAGCTCGGCGACCGCGACATCTACAAAGGACTCACCTTCTTTTCCCCGAACATCAACATCTTTCGCGATCCCCGCTGGGGACGCGGGCACGAAACGCTCGGCGAAGACCCCTACCTGACGGCGGAACTCGGCAAGGCGTTTGTCGTCAGCATGCAGGGCAAGAGCGACGTGATGCTCGCGAGCGCCTGCGCCAAGCACTACGCCGTGCACAGCGGGCCGGAGGCGATTCGCCATCATTTCAACGCCGTAACGAACCAGAAGGATCTCTGGGAAACCTACCTGCCCGCGTTTGAAGCACTGGTGAAGGACGCGAACGTAGAGAGCGTGATGGGCGCCTACAACCGCACCAACGGCGAACCCTGCTGCGGCAGCAAGACGCTGCTGGTGGACATTCTGCGCAGCAAGTGGGGATTTGCAGGATTCATCGTTTCGGATTGCTGGGCGCTGATCGACTTCCACACCGGCCACGGCGTGACCAGCAGTCCGGAGGAGAGCGCGGCGCTCGCGATGCGTTGCGGACTCGACCTGAACTGCGGGTCGATCTTTCTCCAGCTCAAGTCCGCCTATGATCAAGGGCTCATCACGGAGGAGCAGATTACGCTCGCCGCGGAGCGCGTGTTCACCACGCGATACCTGCTCGGCATTCTCGGTGAGGGCAGCGAATACGACCAGATTCCCTACGAAACGGTCGAGTGCCGCGAGCACCTCGCGCTTGCGCAGGAAACCGCGCTCAAGTCCTGCGTGCTGCTCAAAAACAACGGCATCCTGCCGCTCAACAAACAAAAGATTAAAACCCTCGGCGTCATCGGCCCGAATGCGGACAGCCGCATCGCGCTCATGGGCAACTACCACGGCACCTCCTCGCGATACATCACCGTGCTCGAAGGCTTGCAGGACGAGTGCGGGGACGACGTTCGCGTGCTCTACGCGGCAGGCTGCGACATCTTCCGCCGCAAGACCGAGAACCTTGCGTTTGACAACGACCGCGTCGCGGAAGCCGTTACCGTTGCCGAGCACAGCGACACCGTCGTGCTCGTGCTGGGGTTGGACGAGTTGCTCGAAGGCGAAGCGCCGGACGACGGAAACAGCATGGAGGCGGGCGACAAGCCCGACCTGATGCTGCCCGCTGTGCAGCAGGAGCTGCTGGAACGCATACTCGCGGTTGGAAAGCCCACCGTCGTCGTGCTGCTCGCAGGCAGCGCCATTGACCTCTCCCTCGCCGAAGCCAAGGCGGACGCGGTATTCCTCGGCTGGTACCCCGGCGCGCGCGGCGGCAAGGCCGTCGCCGACCTGCTCTTCGGCAAGCGCTCCCCCTCCGGCAAGCTACCCGTGACGTTCTACTACAACGAGGATCTAGCGCACCTGCCGGAGTTTACGGACTATTCGATGACGGGGCGCACCTATCGCTACCTGACCCGCAAACCGCTCTACCCCTTTGGCTACGGACTGACCTACGCGGATGTTCGCGTGATGACCGCCAGCGCGGCGAAGGACGCTACTGGCGGGCTCTCCGTTTCAGCGCAGGTGCAGAACCTTGGCAAGGTGGATACCGAGGACGTCATTCAGCTCTACCTCAAGGCCGAGGATTCCCCCTTTGCCCCGACGAATCCCGTGCTCTGCGGATTCGCCCGCGTCAATCTAACGGCAGGCGAGAGCAAGACCGTTTCGCTCTGCGTTCCGAACAGCTCCCTCACCATCGTGGACGACGACGGAAACCGCACCTTCCCCGGCGGGCGCTATTCGCTCTACGCTGGCACGTGCCAGCCGGATGCGCGCAGCCGCGAACTCACAGGCCCTTCGCCGGTCAAACTCGAACTCTCGCTGTAACGAATCATACGTTTCTCCCAGCCGCCCGCAAGGGCGGCTTCTTTTCGCTGCCGCTATAACAGTTGACGAATGTTGCGAACCGTACTAGAATGTGTCTCAACGTGCGATTGCACAAAACCGAACCGAGGAAGTTTTATGCCCACATTTGACGATTTCATGCAGCTCGACATTCGCGTTGGCGAAGTGATCCGCGCGGAGGTGTTCGAAAAGGCTAAGAAGCCCGCCTACAAACTCTGGGTGGACTTTGGCGAAGCCATCGGCGTTAAGCGCTCCAGCGCACAGATTACGACGCTCTACACGGCGGAGTCGCTCATCGGGCGGCAGGTGCTCGGCGTGGTAAACTTTCCGCCGCGGCAGGTGGCGGACTTCATCTCCGAGGTGCTCGTGCTGGGCGTTTACGCCGAGCAGGGCGTCGTGCTGATTCAGCCGGATCAGCCGGTGCAAAAGGGCGTCCGCCTCGGGTAAAGGTATTTCTGGTGTTTGAGCAGCTCGCTTCGCGCGGGCTGTATTTTTGATTTGTCTGTGGTCGGTTTGCAACGAGTAGTCCGGAGAAAAACAAGGCGATTTACCACGCGTGGTGTTTCTCTAGCAAAAAAACGATGCGTCTAGCCGCGTTTCTTCGAAAACCCGCTGTTTACCACATATGGTATACTCAGTAAGACACAATATTGTATGCTGCCCTTTTCACAGTTAACACATCACACGAATTGCCTTCCCGTGCGCAATGTGGTATCCTGTTGCGGACGCTGCGCCCTCGCGCGCGTACATCATCCATCCCGGGAGAACTGTTTTGACAACCATCCTCAACTGCGTGTTCGTCGGCCTCGGCGGCCTCGTCGGCTCCGTGCTGCGCTATCTGGTCAGCCTCGTGCCGCTACGGCACGCGAGCGGTTTTCCGTTCATCACGCTCGGCATCAATGTGCTTGGCGCGTTCGTGCTCGGCCTCATCATGGCGCTCGCCGGAAGGAACGCCGCCATCGACCCGCGAACGCTCCTGTTTCTCAAGGTCGGCGTCTGCGGCGGGTTCACAACGTTTTCCACCTTTGCGCTAGAGGCACATTCACTCATCGGCACCGGCAAACCGATAGCGGCGCTGCTCTACGCGCTGCTGAGCGTTGTGCTCAGCGTGCTCGCCGTCTTCTTCGCAACTTCGCTCGTGAAATAGCGACTTGTGTAAATAGATTAAAGTATAGACAACCGTCTTATATAACGAACTCAAAGATATATTATTTTTTTCGCAAATTTCTCTTGCAATTCGAAAAAATTGCATGCTATACTCTGGCCGTAAAGGGATTCCAGCAAAGCGCTCTGGTGCCGAGCAGGAGTCGGAAAGGAGAAAAATGTAAATGCTTGAAGTGATCGGGGTGGCGAAAGCCTAACAACCGCATATTCGGACGGGGAGCCGTTCTCGCTGGTCAATTGAGTTCATCCAGTTTGAGAACCGAACCACGTCTGAGCGCGTAACCTTTCGAACGAACTGTAATTTTTTACGGGCATATCGATCGGGTGTGCTCGTTTTTGTTTGCAATAAAACCGGGCGCCACCGGATCTCCGCCGTGAAAGCAGTCTGAAAAAGGCTGCACTTCACGGCTATTTTTATGCCCAGAACTACCAAAACAAACAAAATCTGAAAAACAAACAAAATTTGGAGGAAATATCCCATGTTTCATCGAGAAAATCATTCACTGGCGATGCCATTTCTGGTGCCGCCGTCCAAACCCCGACGATCGGGTTTCACCGAATCCCGCATCGTCGACGACCCCGCGGCCGTGCGACGTGAGCTCAAACGTCTGGAAAAGGCGGAGCAGCGCGCTGCAGAAAAAGCCGCAACAACTGTTGTCACCCCCGCAATCGGGCGGTAAGATAGAGCCAAGAACGAACAACCTGTTCGGGAGGAACGAACCATGACCCAAGCAATCGACCTGACCGCCTACGGATTCTCCCCCGCCCTGCTGGAATCACTCACGGCGCGGGGGATTGTCTCGGAGATTCCTGCGCGCATCACCGCCGTGCATAAGGAGCGCTACGAGCTCGTTTGTGAGCGCGGCGAGTGCTCGGCGGTGCTAAAGTCCTCCGTCTATTTCAACGGCGGGGATCAGCCGTTTCCGACCACAGGCGACTTCGTGCTGCTGGACTGGAACGACTCCGGCGACAGCCGGATTACGCAAACGCTGCCGCGCCGCTCGTACTTTGCCCGCCGCAACCCAACGCCCGGGCAGGGCGAGCAGGCCGTAGCCGCAAACTTCGACAGCGTTTTTATTCTGCAATCGCTGAACTACGACTTCAACATCAAGCGGCTGGAGCGCTATCTGGCGCTCGCCTGGTCGTCTGGTGCAACACCGGTTGTCGTATTGACCAAGGCGGATCTGGTGGAACGCTTCGACGAGCAGTTGCTCCGCGCGAGCGAAGCGGCGGCCGGTGTGGATGTCTTTGCGGTCAGCGCAAAGACCGGATTCGGATTTGACCGCCTTAGCGGCTATCTCGCGCCCGGCAAGACCATCGTGCTGCTCGGTTCGTCCGGCGTTGGCAAGTCCAGCTTCGTCAACGCGCTCGCGGGCGAGGAGCTCATGGCGGTGAACACCATTCGCGAGAACGACAGCAAGGGCCGGCACACCACCACGCACCGCCAGCTCATCCGGCTCAGCAGCGGAGTGCTATTCATCGACACGCCGGGCATGCGCGAACTGGGCATGCTGGATTCCGGCGACGGCCTGAGCGAAGCGTTTGCGGACGTGGAACAGTACTTTGGCCAGTGCCGCTTCTCCAACTGCAGCCACACCAGCGAGCCCGGCTGCGCGGTGCAGGCTGCGCTTGCCAGCGGCGAGCTTTCCGCCGCGCGCTGGGAAAGCTACCAAAAGCTCCAGCGAGAGGCGAGCTACTCCGCCAACCAAACGGACTACCTGCGACAAAAGCAAGAGAAATTCACGCAGATTGCCAAGCTCAGCAAGGCGCTTCAGCAGTCCGGCGGCAAGCGCGGAACCGGCCGTTTCGACGAATAAAAAAGGCGGGAACGGCCATAGCCGTTCCCGCCAACCCAGCAAACCCGATGGTTGGTTGCCTTCACGCTCCCGTTTTGTCCTGGATCTGAACGGACGTTGTGGGAAACGCGAACGACACGCCGAGCTGCTCAAAGCCTTCTTTGATCGCAAGGTTGATCTGTTCGTTGATCTGCATATAGCGGTCATAGTCCGCGCTGAGAACATAGTAAACGATCTCATAGTTGAGACTATATGCGCCGAATGAAGCGAAATTTGTTCGCGCAAACGTCGCTTCCTGCGTCTGTTCGACGATCGATTTGATTAAGTCCGGAATTTTTCGCAGTTTCTCGCTGGGCGTATCGTATGTTACGCCCAGTGTAAAGAGGACGCGCCGTTGCTGCATGGTTTTGTAGTTGCGAATGCGCGAGCCGGTCAGGTCCGCGTTGGAGGCGATGAGCTGTTCGCCGCCGAGCGCGCGAAGGCGCGTCGTCTTGACCCCAATGTGCTCCACCGTGCCCATGTTGTCGCCCGCAATGATGAAATCGCCGATTTCGTACGGTTTGTCGAAAAAGATCGTGAAGAAACAAAAGACGTCCGCCAGCGCACTCTGCGCGGCAAACGCAATCGCAACCCCGCCAATGCCGAGGCCGGTGACGAGCGACGTGATTTTGATGCCAATGTTGTCGAGAAACAGAATCAGCGCGAGCCCCCAGACAACGGCCTTTGCCATGCGAATCAGCCATTTAATCGCGAGCGCGCCGTTCTCCTGATGCCCGTTCTTCAGCTTGCCAAAGAAATACGCAATCAACGACGAGAGGAACATTGCCCCCATCACGATGGCAAAGAGCGTCGCCGCTCCGCGAACAATTTTGAAGAGCGTACTGTTCAGCGTCAACAGTCGTGTACAGGAGTAAAACGCCGTAAAGTACGCAATCGGCAGCAAATATCGCTTGATGCTCACGCGAACCAGCTCGCCATACGGCGTCTGCGTTTTCTCGTTGTACGCCGCGAGCTTCCGCAGCAGCACGCGTCCGAGAAAGAACACCGCCGCCACGCTAAGCGCCAGTGTCAGCAGAAAAATCGCATAGTTGAGAATCGTATTGTTCCAGTAAACCTGTTCCAAGAATTCCATTGCTTTGTCCACTTGCCTTCCTGTGGTTGAAACCTGCACGATCGTACCACAAAACAAAGCGCCCGCAAAGCGCATTTTGACGTTTTACGGGCGTATGGAGCCAGATTTTGAAAAGAGTTTTCCGTTTTGTCACGCGAACTTGCGGGTTTCCTCCGCCAGAATCTACAGCGCGCCGAGGTCGCGCCGCTCGAACCGAATGAACGCCAGCGCGAAAAACACCCCCGCGAGCGCGACGCTCAGCACCACATAGAGCAGCGGAAAGCCTCCGGCGACCAGCTCCTGATTCCGAAAATAGCGAAACGGGGTAAAGAACCGCAGCACGCCGGGACGCTCCAGCAGATCGTGGACAACCGCGAGCGCATAGCATGCGACCACCGCAAGGTTGCCCGCCCGTGCGCCGCGCTCGGCGGAACGAATGCCCGCCGCAAACAGGGAAGCAAGCGCGAAAAACACGAGTCCAACCAGCCAAAGCGCAGCGGAGAAACGCACAAATAAGGCGGTGTAATTCTCGCTTAAACCAAGCTGCTGCACAGCGAGCGCCGAAAAGAGCACGTTCAGCACCGCATAGGCCGTTAAATACACGAGCGCCGCGAGCAGCTTTCGCGCGAGAATAAAGGAACGCGCGCGCGGTTTGGTAAAGAGAAACTCATAGGTTTTGTCCACGCTCTCGCGCGACACGGCGTTGTTGCCAAGGTGCGCGCTATATACCGCCGTGAACACGAAGATGTACTGCATGAGCACCGCGTAAAATCCCTCAAAATTGGAAATGTCGATGTTCGCCATACCCATCACCGCAATGACAATGCGCGGGAACTTGCCGATCAGCTCGATCATAAACGCACCGTCCGCCATGGCCGCGCTGGATTTCACGATGCCCGCAAAGATGAGCGCAAACAGGCCAAGCGTCCAGAAGAGGAACGGTTTGAGCCCTGTTTTTAGTTCTTTTCGAAACAGATTCATATCCCTTCCCCCTTTCTACAGAGCCGGAATGTCACTCTTGGTGTAGCGTAAATACGCCGCGCTCAAGAGAAGAACAATCACCACCGCACCGGTTACGGCATAGGGCGTATCGAAGCTTCCCATCAGAAACGCTTTTTCCACATCAAAATACTTAAACGGCGTCACATAGCGGAACTTTTCCTCCTCCAGCAGGCTGTTTAGCGCGCTGAGCAGAAATCCCCCAAAGCCGATTGCCGTCGCTATGCCGGAGACGGAGCGAATCTTTCGCGCGAACACCGCAACGAAGATCGCAACCGCAAGCAGCACCATTTGCGTGAAAAAGAGCGACGAGGCGGCGAGCAGCGCATGCCCCATTTCAAGCGGCGCGGGCGCATAGACGCGTTAAAGCACAAGCGACTCCGCCACAAACAGCACATTGGAAGCCAGCAGCAGCGTCAACGCGGCTAGCAGCTTCTCGCCAAACAGGCGGCCTCTGCCGCGCGGCTTCGTCAATAGAAAGTCCATGCACTTCTCGCGTTTCTCCCGCGAAAAGAGATCAAGCCCAATCCCTGCGGCCATAAACGCACCAAAGAGCGAGTAGTAGAGAAACCCGAACGAGTAGAACCCGCCAAAGCTGAAGAGGTTATCAAGCTGCATGCCAAACGCCGCCGCAAACGCAGGCGGAAAGTTCTTGATCATGGCCTCTACGCCCGCGCGGCTGTCCAGAAACGCGGGCAACGCGCCAATGATCAGCCCGCCCAGCAAGCCAAGAATCACGAGCGTCCAGACCGCGGCGCCCACCCAGGCGCGCCGCAGTTCAAACCGAAAGACGTTCATGCGTTCGCCTCCCCGTCCTCATAGTAATGCAAAAAGATTTCCTCCAGCTCCGGCTCGCTGACGTCCGCATTCACGAGCGGCAGGCTCGCAAGCCGTCCCATCAGCGCGTTGATGTCCCCGCTGTAGAGAAAGCTCGTCTGTGCGCCGTCCTGCTGCACCTGGGCCGCGCCCGGCAGCGAGAAGTCTGAAAGCGGCGACTGCGTAGTGAACGACACCTTCTTATAGGAGTTCTTGCGCAGATCGTCAATGCTGCGCAAATCGACAATTCGCCCTTCCTTGATGATCGCCACGCGGTCGCAGATACGCTGCACCTCGCCCAAAATGTGCGAGGAAAACAGCACCGTCGCGCCCCGCTCGTTCTCGCGCTGAATCAGGTCGAAGAACGTCCGCTGCATGAGCGGATCGAGGCCGCTTGTCGGTTCGTCGAGAATAATCAGCTTTGGCGAATGCAGCAGCCCCTGCACAATACCGACCTTCTTCTTGTTACCAAGGCTCATGTCTTCGATCTTTTTGTTCAGGTCGAGCGAGAGCGCGTCGGCAAGTTCCTTGATCCGCTGCGTGCAGTCCTTCTTGAAAAAACTCGCGGAATAGCGCAGCAGGTCGATGGCGCGCATCCGGTCATAGTAAAACACCTCGCCCGGCAGGTAGCCGACCTCGGCGAGAATCTTTACTTTGTCCTTTTCGCAGTCCATGCCGAAGATTTTCGCGCCGCCGCTCGACTTTTTGATGAGCCCCAGCAGCGTTCGAATCGTTGTGGACTTGCCCGCGCCATTCGGGCCAATGAACCCGAAGATTTCGCCCTCTTCCACCGCGAGATCCACGTCTACAATCCCGCGCGCCTTGCCGTAGTACTTCGTAAGTTTACTCGTTTCAATGGCATGTTCCATAACCCTGTTGTTCCCCCTGTCCTGTTTCAGTTTGTTTGAATGGGGCGCTTCAGCGCTCCTCCAGCAGTTGTATCACGATTCCGCGAATCAGAATACGAAGAGTTTCGTCGTAGATCGCCTCCCCGATTTCGCTCTTATAGAGAAGCGTTAAGAAGACGCACCGGAGCGCCGCGCTGAAAACCTCCGCGCGCGCTTCGTGCATGCCGGGTAGCAGCTTGAGCAGTTCGCGCACGCGGCTGTCGTCGTGCTCCGTGTGTAGCTTGGATAGTTCCGGCGGGAGCGTCCGCATGAAAAACTCCAGTTCGCCGTCCTGCAGCAGCCGCGGCAAAAACGAGTCATCCAGTCTTCGATAGAGTCGAAAGATGATATCCGTGAGTGTATCCACGTTCGGCACGCTCGTGAGCGCGGAGATTTCTGTGAGCAGTTCGTTCTGAATGTCGTCGTTAAACTGCAAAATCACGTCGAACAGCAGCCGTTCCTTGGACTCGTAAAAAAGGTAAAACGTACCCTTCGGAATGCCGACGCGGCGCACCAACTCATCCACCGTTGTTTTACGAATGCCGTATTGCGCGAGGCATTTCTTCGCCTCTGTCAACAACCGTTCCTGAATATACGCTTTTTCCTGTTCCGAAAATGATTTGGGCATTTCACAACACCTTGTCTTTATGACTATTACTTCGTTTTTAGTCATAATATATCGTACACATTGCGTTGTCAAGATCAATCGGATAGACGAGCAAAAAGCGCGCTCCCCACGGGGAGCGCGCTTTTTATCCATGTCACTTCTTTGTTTTTTTTCGTTTTGTCCCCAGCGTTCTGCTTGCAATGATCGCAAGACCGGCAACCACGAGTAAAATCCCTACGCCCATGCCCAGCACGACCGGATCTGAGAACAAACCGCCCTGTTTCGATTGCTCCGAATCCGCGTTCGCATCGGGATTGGTCGACCCGATGTTCGTCTTATAGAAGAATGTGGGAGTAGGCGAATAGACGGGAGCGGGCGTTGGAACGGGTGTTGGCTCGGCGGTTGGCTCCGGCGTTGGGTGAATCGAACGATCGACCATCTGCTCCACCTGTTTGCGCGTCACCCCGACGAGCGACCACTTGCCCCATTCGGCCTGGCTGACCGCCTTCCAGTCCTGTGCATAATCATCGAGATAGTATATCGTACCGGAATCCACCTCATTCAAGTACGAAGCCATATTCTGGGGCGGCTTTCCCAGAAAGATGACTTGATTCGCTCGATCCACGGCAGCCGCTCCAAAATCGTAGTCCGATCCAGTGAACAGAATGGTATCCACAGAGTCCATACCAAAAGTTCTTGTCGATTCATCGAAGGATAATGCTGTGGAAAACCCTCTCTCATTCTCTGGAATCGCAAGTATCTTGAGTCGGCTCGGAACCTGAAGAACGGCAAACTTGCATTGATCAAACGCACTCTCGCCAATCTCTTGTAAGGATTCCGGTAAAACCATATGTTTCAGCTGAAAGCAGCGTTCGAACGCCCCCATGCCAATATATTGTAGACCGCTCGGTAATGATATTTCCTCCAGGTTCTCGCACGAATCAAACGCGTAATTTTCAATTCGTTTTAGCCCCTCCGGAAGGTTCACCCTCTTGAGACCATCGCACCCAAAGAACGTTAAGAAGTTGATTTGCTTGATTCCATTTGGTATCGTGATCTCCTCCATACCGCAGTTGGCAAAAGCCCCCATTTCTATCGATTGTAAATTCTCAGATAATACCAAATGGGTCACGTAAAAACAATGGGAGAACGCTCCTACCTCGACGGACGTAACCGAATTGGGCAATTCTATGCTTTCGAGAGCCTCACATTCGGAGAATGCTTCTCCACCAATTGTTTTCAGCGTGTCGGGAAAGGTAACGGATGTAATCTCCCGGCAATAAAATGCCCATGTTTCGATGGACTTGATTCCGTTCGGAATCACCACGTCCGATTTCAATCGTTCGGAGAGTACAACCGATTGTTTGTCTCGGTTAATCAGCATTCCGTCTTTCATATAGAACACCGGATTTCCTGCCTCCACTGCAATTGTAACCGGCATAAACTTCGGATGCTGGTAGTAAATCCCAATGTATGGCATAAAAGCATCATTGCCGCGTATCAGCATATAATCCGTTTCATACATATCATCCTTGTTCATATACGAAGGTTCATAAATGGAAAACTTGGTCACATTCTTGCCGATCACCAGCTTCTGAACCCGCTCAGGCAGATTGTCTAAAAACAACCAATACCAACCGCTCTCGCCATTTCGAAGAAAGTCCTGCCAGCCGGCGTTGGACCGGAGCGTTAGTACCCCATCGGGGGTAAGGCTCCAATCAACGCCTGTTACCGTGCCGGGCATATCCTCGGCGAGCGAAGGTTTCCAAAACAGGCTCAGGCTGAGGAAGCCCGCCAAAATCAACACCAGATACCGCGTAAATCGATGCATTGTTTACTTGCCCTTTCGAATCCGTTTGTGATGCTGCTTCTTACTCGTTTGCACACCGAGTATGGCAACCCCGGCGACAGCGAGGGTCAGTAGTGCCGCAAAGATGTAGAGGAGCGGATCAATTTCCATCTTTGGTTTGTACGATGGCAATGCTTTCCCAGTAGCGGCATAGATGCGCGGAGGTTTCGGCGTTGGCTTTGGAGACAGGCCTCGCGCTTCAGCGATCATTTGATCTGCCTCATGCCGCTCAATCATCTCCGTCCACCATCCGTTCCAAATAAAGTCGTAGGGTGCCCAAGATTTCGAGTTTTCGGCCAAGTAATATACCGTAAGATCGTAATGCGCAACGCAATCCGCATTGATACCCTCAGGGACATTGCCAAGAAATATCATTTTATTGATCTGCCCGAACGTATTTGCGCCAAAGTGATAATCATCCCCCGTAAAAACCGCGGTGTCTACATACTCGAACACCGAAGGATCATAGCGATCCGGCTCCGAAGGTTCATCAATGGTCAGCGTTTTCGGAAACATAAGCAGTTGGAGCCTGCATTCCTCAAACGCCATCGTTTCGATTTTACGTAGTGTTTCCGGCAAATCCAGTACCGCTAGGTTGATGCAATCCTGAAATGCCGCTTCTTGACTGGATTCCAGCCCTACCGGCAGATTGATCTTGGAGAGATTCGTACAATTTCGGAACATACCGCACGGGATTTTCTTCATATGATCGGGCAAGCGTACCGTCTTGAGCCGGTCACAACCGCTAAACGCGTAGTCGCCTATTTCCGCGACGCTATCCGGCAGCGTCAATTCACGAATTGCGCAGCGATGAAAAGCACGCTCTCCAATCGATTGTAACCCGTCCGAAAACTGCACCTTTGTTAAGTATTTGCACGAATAGAACGCATTGTTCTCAATGCTCTTCAGCGTAGCAGGGAACTGGACGGACTCGATTGGTCGTTCATAGAAAGCGAATGCGTTGATTGTTTGAATCCCATCCGGAACGACCAGTTTCTTTAAACGCGTTTCGGATAAAACAACCTCTTGCTTTTCCGTGTGAATCAGCAACCCGCTCTCCACACGAAAAACCGGATTGCCCTCTTGAACTTCGAGTTGTTTCGGCTCGAAATTCGGGTGAAAATAGTTGGTCTCTTCGGCTTCCTGTGGATCGTCGTGAAAGTCTAAAAAGTCCGTCAGGTCCTTTCCAATCACCAGTTTATTGACTCGCTCAATAAACCCGTCCCTTTGAAAATCCAGCCAACCCCAGTTGTTGTCAATCGTCAGCACTCCGTCTGCCGTGATGTTCCAGCATATGCCTTCCCTTGCTTCAAATTCCTCTTTAGCGCTTGAATGCCCATTGAACAAGCCTAAGCAAAGTACCCCCGCGAGAATGAGCGCAAGGCTTCTAGCAAATCTCCGCATACCGTGTTTACCCTTTTCGATTCGGCTTACCATGCTGTTTCTTCCTCGTTTTTACTCCAATGACCACGATTCCGGCGACGACCAGCACCAACAAACCCGCGAATACGTAGACAAGCGGGTCTGTTTTTACGACCTCGGTGGGTTGGTCGGGCGGGGTATACGGCTCCGGAGTGCTGATGTGCATACTCAGTATTGCGTCCGTTGCCCACGGGCCTTCGTCTTCTGTTGGTTCCGGCGTCGGAACCGCTGCCTGTGCAATTCGGGTTTGCGCCTCCTCAAAGGATATGCAGGATGACGGCCAACCGTTCAAACCGTTCACCCCAATTGACTTCCATGCGGTGGCATATTCTTCCGTATAGAAAACCTGCGGAACATCTTGATGGATATCGTCTTTTCTATATTCCGGAAAACTCCTTGGTGGAGTGCCAAGAAAGATGAACTCACCGGGTCTGCGAATAAAGCGCTTACCGAACTCATTCTCGCTGCCGCTAAACACTGCTATATGTACATAGCCAAAAGCATAGGACCCAACTTTGACCGTCTTCGAAAACTCAATTAGGGGAAAATCTGTACTGAAAAATGCCCCTGAACCAATTTTCTGCAATGATTCGGGTAATGCAACATCCGTTAGTTTTTCGCAGCCATGAAATGCATCATCATAAATCACAGTCACTGTACTAGGCAGCGCAATCTGTATCAGGTTTTTGCAACCCTGAAATGCCTCTGCACCAATGGTTTCAAGCCCTTCCGGCAGGTCAACAGCTTGCAGGTTGGTGCAATCTTTGAATATCTGATAGCCTATTGTTTTCAGATTCGCTGGCCATCGAACCGTCTCTAG
>JAYFPQ010000031.1:0-8253 GCA_034927595.1 Christensenella sp. | reverse complement strand
TGGTCGAGGACGACGAAAGCATCCATAAGGTCATTGTGAAAAATCTGACGGCGGCGGGGTACGCCGTGTTTTCCTGTTTCGACGGCGAGCAGGCCGCAAAGACAATTTCGCAGGACGAGGACTTTGACCTAGCGCTCTTGGACGTGATGCTCCCCGGCATCGACGGGTTCGCGCTGCTCGGCATTTTGCGGCACGCGGAGATCCCCGTAATCTTTCTCACGGCGAAGAACGACGTGGCAAGCAAGGTACGCGGGCTGCGGGATGGCGCGGACGACTATCTCGTAAAACCGTTCGAGGTGCTGGAGCTGCTTGTCCGCATCGAAAAGGTGCTGGAGCGCTCGGGAAAACTGCGGCAGGTGCTCGAGGTCGGCCCGCTAACGATCAACCTGTTGGAGCGCTCCGTCCGTCAGAACGGCGAGGAGATTTTGCTCAAGCCAATGGAGTTTGACCTGTTGGTCATGCTCGCGAAGAACAAAAACATCGCGCTCTCGCGGGAGCGGTTGCTCCACGGCGTCTGGGGCGTGGACTATCAGGGAGAGACGCGCACGGTGGACGTCCACATCGCTCAAATTCGCAAGAAACTCGGCCTGAACGAACAGATCAAGACCATCTCCAAGCTCGGCTACCGGCTCGAAGATTAATCGAAGTTCGCTATCTTCTCCACAACCAATCTGTTATCAATTCAAAAGGAGTACGCATGAAGCTTTGGCTGAAGGTTTCGCTGATCGCGCTGAGTCTCGTCGTGCTGGCGACGGGAACCTGCTCGCTGATCATGCTGATTCGAAGCGGCGAGAACAGCCTGTCTCTCGCCGTGCAGAACACGCTGACCAACCAACAGGTGCGCGCCGCTTCCTGGTCGACGGCAATGGCCTCGGAGCTGGACAGTCAATACACCAGCGTTGCCAAGCGCAGTCTGGCGCGGTATCTGATTGCGAAATTCGCCGAGAGCACAACGATTCTGCTCTCCGGTGAGGACGTGATTTACAACAACACCACAATCGACCCCGCCGAATATCTGCCGATTACCGCGGATACGCAGCAATACGTCGTGCAAAAGATCGACGGACGTTCGATTCTGCTCGCGGGCAGCCGCGTCGCGGTGGACGGCACGGACTACCTGCTCTACGTGGTCAGCGACGTCACCTCCGTATATGCGGGCGTGGAGACGATGGCCTACCAGTTTGCGCTGGTCAACGCCTGCGTCATCGCGCTGGCGGGCGGAGTTCTGATTCTGCTGCTGCGCGCGGTGCTGAAACCGATTCAAACCCTGCAAAAGAGCACGGCGTATCTGGCGGGCGGGGTCTACGACCAGCGCATCGCCCTGCGGCAGGACGACGAAATCGGCGAGCTCGCCGCGGACTTTAACCGGATGGCGGACGCGGTGGAAACGCATGTGCTTGCCCTCAAGGAAGAAGCCGAGCGGCGGACGCTGTTCATGTCCGCCTTGACACACGAAATGAAGACCCCCGTCACCGGCATCTCCGGCAACGCGCAGACGCTGCTTGGCACCAAGATGACCGAGGAGGAGCGCGAGGACGCGCTGCTTGGCATCAACCGCGAGTGCCTGCGTATGGAGCGGCTCTCGCAGACGCTTTTGCAACTCATTGTACTCAAGCAGGGCGCCGATCTCGCGCGAACGCGAGTTTCCGTCTCCGACCTGCTGGAGTCCGTTCGGGATTCCGCCGCGGAGCTGCTCCGGCAGCGCGGGCTGACGCTGCAGATTGATAACGAAATGGACACGTTGTCCGTCGAGCCGGACCTCATGACGAGTCTACTGCTCAACCTGATTGACAACGCGGGCAAGGCGTCCCACCCCGGAGACACGATTGAGCTGATTGCGCGCGGGCATACGATTTCGGTCGTCGACCACGGCTGCGGCATGCCGCCGGAGGAGCTGGACAAGATCACACAGCCGTTCTACCGGATTGACCGCTCCCGCGCGCGGGCGGCTGGCGGAATTGGCCTCGGCCTCGCGCTTGTCGAGGAGATTGCGCGGCTGCACGAAGCGCGGCTGGAGTTTATCAGCACGCCGGGCGAGGGAACGACGGTAAAGGTGGTGTTTTCGCATGCGTCTTAAATCAAAATGGAACCTGCTGTATCTGGTTTTGCTGGCGTTGATTCTATTCTCCGTGTTTGCCGTGCCAAAGATTGCCGTCTCCTTTGTCGAGCGCTCGCGCGGGCAAATCGTCACCGTCGCTGCCGACGAAGGCTGACACAAATTACATTCCGTTTACCGCTTGATGAAGACTCGATGCGGTTTTCGCTCTATCGTTGGTTCCAGAAGGCCGCAAGATAATTTTTGCGGCATTCGGAAAGCGAGGGTTCGATATGCTGAAACATAAAATTCTTCCGCTTACGGTTTGCGTGCTGCTCGTTGGCGCGCTCTGTGCCTGCGCCGGGACGGAACCAACCACGGTTCCCGCCGTGAGCAAGGGCACCGAGCAGATGATTGCCACCGCCGCGCAGCCGCCCGCCGAAACGGCGAGCCAGACGCTGCGCGAGAGCCTCGGCGTGCCACAACACGTACAAGAAACGCCTCTGCAAACAAAGAACAACAAATTCTCGGTTGAAATCTCCGCGGATGTTACGGTGCCGGTTACGGATCATCTGTCCATCTACCGTGTGTCCGCCGATGAGTTTTCTCCGGAGTTCCTCCAGCGCGCGTTTGTCCGCTTCTGCGGGGACACCGCGATGTATGACTACGGCAATCTCTTTGAAACCAAGCAGACCATTCAGGATCGCATCGATTCCATGCAAAACGATTTGGATATGAACGATTCGCCGGATGGCACGGGAGACGACGCGTGGCGCGCCGAATACGAGGCAGAGATTGCAAAGTTGAAATCCCGGCTCCAGAATGCGCAGGAAGGCCTCGGCGATCCGATTCCCTCCGCCGTCTTTACGGAGCAGATTGGTTCCGACGGCGGTAAGCAGTCGGTGTTTGAAGCGGTCAACGCGCAGAACCCGCCCTTTACGAAGGAGTTTTACGTTCGGAACAACGCGCGGTATCCCGAAAACGCAGGGCAGGCCGGTACTGACGGCGAATCCGCCGCAGTCTTACGCAGCGAAGCGAGCATGAACTTTTTCGACAGCAGCCGCGTGGCCGTCATGCTGTATCAGCTGCGCGACGTAACCAACGAGCCGCAGATATCCGAACTCAGCATGACTCCGGCAGAGGCGCTCTCCCGTGTTGCCGCGCTGCTGGACACACTGAAAATCGAAAACATGCGGCCGTTTCGCGTGTGCTTAGCCAGCGACGCCGAAGCGGCGGACGCGGGACACAACGCCTACTTTGTGGAAGCGCGCCGTACGGTCGCCGGCGTCGAGGTGCAGAGTCCCTTCAACCGCTCCTATGTCGGCGGTTTTGACGGCGGTAAGGAATGGGCGTATGAAACGCTGGAGGTTCGGCTCGACGACAGCGGCTTACTTGGGTTCAGCTGGGTTTCCCCGCTCGCCGTCGGCGCGGTCGAGGTCGAGCGCGCAACGCTGCTTCCCTTCTCCTCGATTCTGACCGTCGCAAAAAACATGCTCGCCGTGGTCAACGAGCCGCTGGAATCCGACCTCGCGACCTACAGCGCCTGCACGATCGTAATCGATCACATCACGCTGTCGCTCCAGCGAGTTTCCGACGCAAACTCGGTCGAGCAAGGGCTCCTGGTCCCCGTCTGGAACTTCTACGGGCAGGAGAACTACGTGCTCTCGGGCGGCACCGAGGTACAGCGCGCGGAAACCGTACCGGTCGGCTTGCGGGAAGAACCATATCTTTCCGTCAACGCTATCGACGGCAGCGTCATCAGCAAAACATCCGGCTTATAAGGAGGCGAACAACATGAAACTCAAACAATTGCTCCAGCGATTTCTTCTCTGGATCGGCGCGGTCGGCATGCTGCTCGCGCTCGGCGGGTGCGGCGGCACAAGCAAGTCCGCGATGGCAAACCCCGTTCCCCTCGACGCCGCGCAGATGGTGGAGACAGCGGCACAGTCGCAGTCCGCCTCCGACGCGAGCACGGCGACGCCCGCTTCGCTCGATCTGTATGCAGCGCTGGGCGCGCCGAAGACCTACACCACCGAACTGCAGAGCGAAACCGGGCTTCTCAAGGTGCATGTGGACGCTGCGGTGGAACTGCAGGACACGGATCTGCCGATCGAGCGCACAAAGCTGCACCTGTTTACCAACGAGGAGGTCGCGCACATTACGAGCGTTTTGCTGGGAAACGACGCGTATTACGTTGACCAAACAAGCGCGGGCGAGCACTTCACGAAGGCCTTTTTACAGCGCGAGATCGATGATTTAAGCGATTCGATTGCGCACTGGGATTCTTACGGTAATATCAAATACGACCTGCGTTACTACACGAAGAACGAAGCGGAACAGGCGCTCGCAGAATTCCAGACGCTGTTGCTGGCGCTGCCGGACGCGCTGCCCGCCATCATGCCGGACTTCTCCAGTTGGACGCCAATCAGCGCTTCAAACAGTCAGGGAAAGATTGACACAACGGACTGCTACCAGTCTCACCTCGCCATGCCGGATGACGCGACGGTCTCTCGCCTGTCATTCCACAACTGCCCGGAAGTGCTCTCCAGTTGCTTTTTTGAGTACGCGCGGGACATGCAGCACACGGTAGGCGCCATGAGCCCCGATCCGGATAACATTGAGGGTATGCTCACCATAACGCAGGAAAACGCTGAAGCGCAGGCCAGCTCGCTTGTGGACGCGCTAGGGTATCCGGAGTTCGTCTGCGTACATCGGCAGGCGTGCCTGAGCGACAACCGGGACTTCGCCTACTATCGCTTCTTTTTCCTGCGGCAGATCGACGGCGCAGAGACGCTCTTTTGGAACAACAGCTCCTATGCGGACGAGAACTTCGAACTGATTCAGGTCTGCGTGGACGACAAAGGCGTATTTCAGGCAAGCTACGACAACCCACAGGATGTGCTTGGTGAAATGACGCCCGCGGCAGATCTGCTGCCGTTCTCGCAGATACAGTCCGTCTTTGAAAAGATGATCCTCATAGTCGATAATCAAACGGAGGCCGTGGCCTGGAACAAGGAAGGCATGCCCAAGCTGACAAAGGACTACTACATTTCGTGCGTTCGGTTGGGGCTTTCCAGCGTTGCGGAATCAAGCGATGCAAATACGCGGTTGTTGATCCCCGTTTGGACCTTCTACGGCTACGAAGAGGCCAGCGTGAACGACGGCGAGCCGGAGCGGTTCGGCACAAACGGGCAGCACGCGCTGCTATCCATCAACGCCATCGACGGCACGGTGGTCAGCTCGTACGAGCAAGGTTGAGGGAAACGCATGAAAAGAAGAAAATTTGCTTTTCTGCAAGCCGTCGGCATGGCCAGCGCGCTGCTGCTGTCGACCGGTTGCGCCGGCGGCGACACTCGCGCCGTACCGTCGCCCGTTCAGCTCGACACCGCGCAAATGATGCAAACGGCGGCAAGCGAAACGCCCGAACGGAACACGGCGACGCTGCGCGAGCAGCTGCAAGCGCCGGAATCGTACCAATTTGAGGAGCAAAACGGCATCCTCTCGTTGGTGATCGATGCTAACGTGTTGGTTCCGGACGCCGACTCGGTCTCTATTGTCAAAACCACCGGGGTGGACTTTACGCAGGAGCAAGTGGATGCAATTCTTGCCCTGCTCTGGCAAGAGGATGCCATGTGGGACAACAATCCGCCGTTGACGAAAGCGCAGATTGCCGAACAGATCGCATCCATCGAGCAGAATCTGGAAACCCTGCCAGATTATCAGGACGAGCGGACATATTATGAAACCGTTCGCCTGCCTGAACTTCGTGAAAAAATGAAAACCGCGCCGGAAACCGTGGCCCCGGTTCTGTCGAACGGAACGCTGTCGGTGGAGCAAATTCTGGACGGTCAGACGGAGAAAGTGGTTGCCAGTGTGATGCAGCTTTCCATTCACGGTGATTCCGGGCGGTACTTCAGCGTGCGGAACAATCCGGATAATTCCACTGTACTCGAAAACACGCGATATGGTCGATTGGATGTTCGCAAATGGGCGATGCTCGATTATCAGTCGAAACCGGATGGGCCTCGTTATGACAGTGTTATGACAACGTTCTCCGGAATGAAGGTTTCGCCCGACGACGAAGCAATCCCGACAACATCCAAAAACCTGCAACAGTCCCCAGCGCAAGCGGCTGCAATGGCGCGGGACTTCTTCGCCTCGCTGGGTGAGGATATCGCGATCCATGATGTGTTTTTGTTTGAAGACGATGCGCAAAGCGTATATCTGATCCGTTGTGTGCGCAATGTGCAGGGAATTCCCTGCATCCTGTCGGATGGCGGAAGTACATCACTCTACACGCAGTCCGGCGACGAGGAATTGCCGGACGCAGTCTGGGCAAACGAAACCATCACGCTGGTGGTGGACGCAGATGGGATTTCTCGGTTCACATGGCGTTCTCCACACCGACTCGGCGAACCGGTTGTCGAAGACTGCAAGCTCCTTCCGTTTCCGAAGATCATGGATGTTTGCACCAATCTTCTTCCGCTTCTGTTCCGTGAGAAATGGGGACATATAACCGATATGACGAGCGCGAGCATTCGGATCAATCGGATCGAGTTTGGCATGACGCGCATCATCCAGAACCAATCGATTGGTGAAGGCCTCATGATCCCCGTCTGGGTGTTCTACGGTTCCGAACCATTCGTGTCGGCTTCGCTCGGCGCGCAGAATCAACCCAAGCAGGAACCGTTGCCGCTGCTGACCATCAACGCCATCGACGGCACGGTGGTGGATTAATCGTCCGGTGGATACCCGCCATAGGATCAAGCTGTGCATGAATACCATATCTCTACTGAATCACAAAGAGCGTCACCCTCGCGGATGGCGCTCTTTTGATTTCTGATCCAGTATTGGGTATCAGCGGTTGCCTACTCGGCTGTAATATTCGAATTATCCGCCTCGGACGGCAGATGGATCGTAAATCGGCTGCCCTTTCCTTCCGTTGACTGAAGCTCGATGCGCCCGCCGATTCGGCGCAGGTTTTCGGCGACGATGTACAGCCCAATTCCCTCGCCCTCCGTGTGGACGGAATTCGTGCCCCGATAGTACGCATCGAAGATATGTGCTTGTTCCGAAAGCGGAATTCCAACGCCCGTGTCCTGGACGACAATGACCCGTTCGTCCCCTTTCGTCGCGCAGGAGACCGAAACCGTTCCGCCCGCCGGGGTGAATTTGTAGGCGTTCGTCAGGAGGTTGTACACCGCCTGACTGAGCTTGTAGTAGTCCGTTTGAACCATCAGCTTTTGCGGGCAGGCAACTTCCAGCGCAATCGATTTGCGGTCGAACTGCGCTTTGAGCCCGGCGGTGATCTGCCGGATCAGTGCGCAGACGTCCACCGGCGCAAGGTTGACCGCGTCCAGTTCCTTTTCCGCGTCAATCAGCCCGCTCATGTTCGTAATGATCGAGGAAAGGTTCGAAATCTGCGCCTCGCAGGTGCCAACCTCTTCGGGGTTGAACTGGATCACCCCGTCGCGGAACCCTTCGAGATGCGTTTGCAGAATCGTCAGCGGCGTTCTCGTTTGATGCACCAGTTCGTCCACCAACTTCTTGCGGCTCGTCTGCTTGAGCTTGAGGCGCGATTGCAGCGTTTCCAGACTCTGCTGGATGGTTCGAATCTCTTTTACGTTGGATGGAACAAGGCGCACCTCGTTGCCCAGATCCAGCTCAACCGCCTGCTGCGCGGTCAGCATCAGGTCCCGGCTCATCTTTTTGCTGATGAAGTGCCCAATCAGAAACGTCAGCGCAAACACGACTCCAAACGACAGCACGCTGTAGCCGACGAGCGAGAGCATAAACCGCCGCGTGCCCAGTGAATTGCCGATGGAACTGTAGCGGTTGACCACGAGTTTTCCAAGGAGTACGCCGTCCTTCGAAACGTCGACGGAATCCGCCTCAGCGGAAGCGGAGCCCATCACACGATTCATCACGGGGCTACGCATCATGCCCATCATCGAATTTCCCGTTCCGCCGACGTCCGCCAGAAGCGTCCCGTCCGCGCTGTAGAGGCGAATCCGGTTGATCGGGTCGCTCAGGTGCGACCCAAGCTGCATCTCCAGTTGACGCCCGTTGTATTCCCCGCCGGAAAGCGCGTCCGTCGCAAACGCGGTGAGCTGATCGATATGCGCGTTGTAGTTCTCCGTGGAGTACTCGACAAAGTAGCGGTTGACGAGCGTGCTGAACACAAGGGAGTTGATCAAAACGGAAAGCGCCACGGAAAA
>JAYFPQ010000138.1:0-16726 GCA_034927595.1 Christensenella sp. | reverse complement strand
CAGCCGCATACCTCCGCCGGGCGTATTCCGTCGGACAAGGCATACCGCCTCTACGTTGACCAAATGATGCAGAAGGCCGCGCTGTCCGACGACGAAATTAAGATCATCCGCGCGCACATGGGCTCCAAGATCGACGAGGTCGAGTCCGTCATGAAACAGACGGCGCAGGCGCTCTCCATGGTCACGCATTATACGGCTATGGTGCTTTCTCCCATGCTGGGCGGAAACCGGCTTAGGCACATTCAACTCGTACCGCTGCGCGAAGGACGCGCGCTCGTGGTCATCGTAACCTCTGCGGGATTTTCGCAGGACGCGGTGATCCGCGTTCCGGATGGGATGGACAGCATTGAGCTGGAGCAAATTTCGCGGATGCTGACCGAGCGCTTCTGCGATTGTCGGATGGATCACATCGGCGAGCTGATGATGCGCGAGATGAGCAGCGACCTCGGCGAACGCCGCGCGTTCCTCGGCGGAATTTGTGAGGCGATCGATCGAAAGATCGAGCCGGAGCCGACGAGCGTTCAGCTTTCGGGCGCGATCAATATGCTGCACTTTCCGGAGTACAGCGACGTCAACAAAGCAAAGAACTTTCTTGCCGCCGTGGAAGGCCGGAGCATGCTCTACGACCTGCTGAAACGAGCGAGCAAACTGGAGTTTTCGATTACGATTGGAAACGAAAACGAGGATGAGACGTTTAAGGACTGTAGCATCGTAACCGCGACCTACCGCGTCGGCGACGAGCCGATGGGTTCGTTTGGAATTATTGGCCCGACGCGAATGAACTACGGCAAGGTCATCTCGGTGCTGGAATTCATGCGTCGAAGCCTGTCGGAGATATTGACCAACGATCCGGAAGAAGATTAACGCAAACGGCGGCAGAGAGCGCTCTGCCCCGCCGGGATACGAAGAAAGAGAGACGGGAACATTGACGAAGAAGACCGAACAACACGAACCAATGGAACACGAAGAGCTCAAGAAAACCGCGGAAACGCAGGCGGGCACCGCAACCGAAGCCGCCGAGCCGTCCGTCGTTTCCGCCGAACCGGCTGGGGACAACGATCAGGAAACCTACACACTGACCGCCGAGGAGTTTGCCGCCGCAAAGGCGCATATCGAGGCGCTCACGAAGGAAAAGGACGAAACGGTTGTGCTGCTGCAGCGCATTCAGGCGGACTTCGATAATTTTCGCCGCCGCAACGCAAGCATCCGGTTGGACAGCTACGAAGAGGGCAAGCGCGACGCGGTGAAGGAACTCCTGCCCGCCTTGGACAGCCTCGAACGCGCGCTGGACAGCATTCCCGAAGAGGGCGCTCTCTGGCGGGACGGCATCGTTCTTGTTCAGCGGCAGATGATGGACGCGCTGAAGAAGCTCGGCCTGGAGGAGATCGAGAGCGACTGCAAATTCGACCCCACCAAGCACGAAGCGGTCATGCGCGAAAAGACGGAGGGCAAGGAGAGCGGCGAAATCGTCGTCGTCTTCCAAAAGGGCTATCGCATGGGCGACAAGATCATTCGGCACTGCATGGTTAAAGTTGCCGAGTAAGACCTCCCATAAAAAAGTATTGTTTTATGGTAAAAGTTGCCGAGTAAATCTTACAAAATAAAGCGAATAACATTTTTCCAGAGACTGGAAACATTTTTAGAGAATAGTTGGAGGATATGAATTATGGGTAAAATTATTGGTATCGACCTTGGTACAACGAACTCCTGCGTCGCTTTCCTCGAAGGCGGCGAACCGGTGGTCATTCCGAATTCCGAGGGCGCGCGCACCACGCCTTCCGTGGTTGCGTTTAAGGACGGCGAGCGCATGGTCGGCAACATTGCAAAGCGCCAGGCCATCACGAACCCGGATCGCACGATCGCCTCGATCAAGCGCGACATGGGTTCCTCGCGCAAAGTCCATATTGAGGGCAAGGATTATACGCCGCAGGAAATTTCGGCAATGATCCTGCAGAAGCTCAAGACGGACGCGGAAGCCTACCTTGGCGAAACCGTGACGCAGGCGGTCATCACCGTTCCGGCGTATTTCACGGACAGCCAGCGTCAGGCGACGAAGGACGCGGGCCGCATCGCCGGCCTCGAAGTCCTGCGCATCATCAATGAGCCGACGGCAGCCGCGCTTGCCTACGGCATGGACAAAGAAAACAACCAGAAGATTCTGGTCTACGACCTTGGTGGCGGCACGTTCGACGTTTCGATTCTCGAAATTGGCGACGGCGTGTTCCAGGTTCTCGCGACTGCGGGCAACAACCGCCTCGGCGGCGACGACTTTGACCAACTGATCATGGACTACATTGCCGACGACTTTAAGAAGAACAACGGCATTGACCTGCGGCAGGACAAGATGGCGCTTCAGCGCCTGAAGGAAGCCTCCGAGAAGGCGAAGATCGACCTGAGCGGCGTTGCGCAGACCACGATCAATCTGCCGTTCATTACGATGGACAAGTCGGGCCCGAAGCACCTCGACATCACGATTACCCGCGCAAAGTTCAACGAGCTGATCAACGACCTCGTGGAACAGACCAAGAACCTCGTGCAGAAGTGCCTTGGCGACGCGAACCTCTCCGCCTCGCAGGTGGACAAGGTCATTCTCGTCGGTGGTTCGTCCCGTATCCCGATGGTGCAGGACATGGTCAAAAAGATCACCGGCAAAGATCCGTTTAAGGGCATCAACCCGGACGAGTGCGTTGCCATCGGCGCGGCAATTCAGGGCGGCGTACTTGGCGGCGAAGTCAAGGACATCCTGCTTCTGGACGTTACCCCGCTTTCCCTCGGCATTGAGACCGTCGGCGGCGTGTTCACGAAGCTCATTGAGCGCAACACGACGATCCCGACCAAGAAGAGCCAGATCTTCTCGACCGCTGCGGACGGACAGACCAGCGTAGAAGTCCACGTGCTCCAGGGCGAGCGCGGCATGGCGCAGGGCAACAAGACACTTGGCCGCTTCCAGCTCACCGGAATTGCACCCGCACCGCGCGGCGTACCGCAGATCGAGGTTTCGTTCGACATCGACGCAAACGGCATCGTGCACGTTTCCGCAAAGGACCTTGGCACGGGCAACCAGCAGAACGTGACCATCACCGCTTCGACCAACCTCAACGAGGACGAGATCAAGCGCGCCGTGTCCGAAGCGGAGAAATTCGCCGCAGAGGACAAGCAGCGTCAGGAAGAGGTCGAAACGAAGAACCACGCCGACCAGCTGATCTACACCACCGAGCGCAGCCTCAAAGAGATGGGCGACAAGATCGACGCTTCCGGCAAGGAGCAGATCGAAAAGGCCGTTGCAGACCTCAAGAAGGCGGTTGAGAGTGGCGACACCGGACTGATCAAGACGGCGAGCGACCACCTCACCGAAGTGAGCTACAGCGTCTTTGGCAAGGTCTACGAGCAGGCGCAACAGCAGGCGGGCGGCGAGGGCGGCTACGACCCGAACGCGCAGGGCGGCTATGACGCAGGCGCGCAGGGTCAGCCGAAGGACGATGTGGTCGACGCGGACTACGAGGTCGTAGACGACAAATAATCGCTCATTACAGCGATTTTCATATGAGGCATTCCGGCTCGGAGGCGCAACGAAACACGTGCGCCTCCTTGTCGGAAGCAGAATTCAATTGAGCGCGGAAGCGGGATGGCGCTTCCGGATGGAGAGGTGACGGGCGTTGGCAGATAAACGCGATTATTACGAAATACTGGGTGTGAGCAAAACCGCTACGGCGGAAGAGATTAAGAGCGCGTTCCGAAAAAAGGCGAAGGAGTGCCACCCCGACCTGAACCCGGGCGATAAGGCGAAGGAAGCACAGTTTAAGGAACTCAACGAAGCCGCGGAAGTGCTGATGGACGCGGACAAACGCGCCAAGTACGATCAGTTTGGTCATGCGGCGTTTGACCCCTCGATGGGCGGGCAGGACCCGTTCGCGGGCGGGTTTGGCGATCTTGGCGATATTCTAGGTCAGATGTTCGGTGGCGGATTCGGCGGTTTTGGCGGATTTGGCGGCGGGCAAACGCGAAACGGCCCCGTACCGGGGGACGACCTGCGCTATAACCTGACCATTACGTTTGAGGAAGCCGCGTTTGGCGTGGAAAAGGAAATCACGATTCCGCGCGAAGAGGCCTGCGACGTTTGTCATGGCAGCGGCGCAAAACCCGGAACGGAAGCGACGACCTGTAAAACCTGCAACGGCACCGGCCAGGTGCGCTCCCAGCAGAATACGATTCTGGGTTCGTTTACCTCGACGCGGCCCTGCTCCAACTGTCGCGGCACCGGCAAGGTGATCAACGATCCCTGCACGAGTTGCCGTGGTTCGGGGCGAGTGCGCAAAAACATCAAAAAGACGGTCAAGATTCCCGCGGGCATCGACAACGGACAAAGCCTCTGCCTGCGCGGCATGGGCAACGCGGGGCATCGCGGCGGGCCGAACGGCGACCTGTATGTGTCTATTACCGTGCGTCCGCATCGCCAGTTTACCCGTAAGGGATTCGACCTGTACATCGAAATGCCGATTTCCTATACGACGGCGGCGCTCGGCGGCAGCGTAACGGTGCCCACGCTCAAGGAGAGCGTGAAGTACACCATTCCGGCGGGCACACAGACCGGCGCGACCTACCGCTTGCGTGATCAGGGCGTTCAACGCCTGAACGCAAACGGAAAAGGCGACCTGATCGTTACGGTACACATCGATGTGCCAAAGCACCTGACCGAAGAACAGCGATCGCTGCTCGAAAAGCTGGCCGCGACGATGGGCGAGGGCGCGGAAGTTCGAAACGGCAAGAAGAGCACCGCCAAAGGACGATAAAAAAGAACAACGACACAGAAGAGCGGTTTACCAATTCGGTAAGCCGCTCTTGTTTGTGTGTTTGTTATTACATTGTTTGAATCATCAGGAGATCGTATCGTCTCCGGACTCTTTCGGTGGATAGGGCGTTTGCGAAGCAGACAGAACTTTTTCGGCTCGTTTTTTACGCGTGGAGAGCACAAGCTGCATGGCGAGCGCAATGGTACCGCTGACCAGAAGAATGAGATAGAAGCTCGCAAGACGCGAGAGCAGCATGGCCGGAACGATCAGCGCGCTTTGAAACAGCACGCGGAAGATCGTAACAAATCCGCTTTCGCTGACGCCCGCTGAACCTGGTATCGGCAGAAAGCACACAGCCAGGTAGAGCACGGATTGCAGGGCGATAAAGTCCATCATGCCGAATCCGCTCAAACCAAACGAGCGATAGATGAAATACGGAATGACAAACTGCGAACCGAGTAGCAATGTATATGCGACCAATTCGCCGACAATCAGCCACGGATGTTGCTTGAGCACCTCCGCACCCTGACTGTAGCGGCGAATCTGCTCATCTGCCTTCGTAAAGATTTTCTCCGGGTGCTTCACGATGCGCATCTTCACGAGCAGATTGATTGCCCAGTGTACCGCGCGCTGTGCAAAGCTCTTGGAGAACATGGCAAAGACCAGAAATAGAATCAACGCGATGTTGATCAGCGCGCCCAGTAGAAACAGCCAGAGAAACGCGCCGAGGTTATTCAGAATCAGGCTCGCGTGAAACGGAAACAGCACGGTCGGAATCAGCAGCACGACGATCTGATGCGCCGCGTTGACCAGCAGGAGTACCAGCGAGGCATACGAAACGTCCACGCCGTAGGCGAGCATGTAGTAGAGCTGCATGGGCTGTCCCGCCGCGCCTGCCGGCGTGATGGAGGTATAATACTGCCCGATGAACCCAAAGCCGATGTCGCGCATCAGCGGAATCCGCTTGCGGTAGAGCGCGCGAAGGCCGATGTGCAGCGCAACGCCAAAGAGCACCGCTGCAAACAGCGCCGCGCCGAGCGCCGCGAGCAGCCAAAGGGGGTCTGCGGACTGTACGGCGGACCAGACTTCGGAAATCGAGGTATCCTTAAAAAGAATCACGATCGTTACAACGATCAGCGCAAGCATAAAGACAGCGCTGAGAAGATTCCAGCGCTTTTTCCTTGGCGGATTCGATTGGGACGGATCCGTGCAAGTGTTTTCGGGTTCGTTCAATTCGTTTTTAATATTCTTCTGTTCCATTAGTCCTATGATACTAAAGAATCGTTCAAAACGCCAGAGCTGTGTGTAGCAGGAGCGTAACAATAGTATGGCGTTGGTTTTACAAATCGGAATCGTTCCGTTTAATGGTGCACAATCAAAAGCACGTTACTCGGTTTCGGATGGACGGATTTGCAGCTGTGCCTTTTTTGGCAGCGAGGCGAGCATGGTTTCGTAGCCGTTGTCCAGCATGGCGCGGGCGACGTCCTGCGGAACGTCGCTGTCGAGAAAGAGCGAACTCCAGTGGGTTTTATTCGTATAGTATCCGGGTATGATACTGCCTTCATATTGCTGACGCAGCAGCTCGGAGAACGCGGGTTCGAGCTTTACGGTCAGCAGGGGAC
Organism: Christensenella sp.; assembly: GCA_034927595.1. Taxonomy (GTDB): domain Bacteria; phylum Bacillota; class Clostridia; order Christensenellales; family CAG-138; genus UBA7703. Next base: position 10,314 of record JAYFPQ010000138.1, on the reverse strand, counting down.
GGCCGTCCTTGTATTCGCCGTGCATCACAAAGATTTTACCGCCGAGTTTATAGAGTTGCGAATTCCAGGCGTCCTTAAACTCTTCCGTGACGCCGGGCTTCTGCATGCAGTAGTCGTGTATCCAGTGGTTCATTCGTTTCGGAATCCTTTCGTGTAGCATCAATCTTCCAAGATAAAGAATGCCTGCCTACCGTAGATATCGTAAATAGAAATCCTCTGTTGTTAAACTATTGATCTATTGTAAAGAACGCCTGCCTGCCATAGATATCGCAAATCTGTATGACGGGGCGGGTCAACCCGTCCAGCGGCAGTTCCAACGGAAGCTTTGGCTCGCAATCCGTCGCGTACGGGTAAAAACAACCGTCCTGTTCGGCGCCAACCGCCGCGTACACGAGCGGAATGCCCGTTTCGAACGACGCCTGCTGGAGTAGTGCAACGCGGACGCCGCGCCGTGTTTCAATGCTGGCGTTTAGGCTGGCGGGCGCATCCGACTTTGGGTAGCGAAGGGTCAGCGCGTGTTCGCCGTCCAGCAGGGAGAGTACGCTGGCGTTTTGCAGCTGGCGCGCGCGCAGCACATAGAGCGCGGCGGGGGAAGCGTCCAGCGCGAGAAACCGTCGTCCCAGCTTGCTTGCGGCGGAGGCGGTTGTTCCGCTACCGCTGAACAGGTCGCAGACCAGATCGCCCGGGCGCGAGGAGGCGAGGATTACGCGGTTTAAGAGCGCTTCCGGTTTCTGCGTTGCGTAGCCGACGCGCTCCTTGTCCTTTTGCTGGAGATGCTCAATGTCGTCCCAAACGTCGCTGGGGTACATCGGGGTGTTTTCATAATAGGTATAGAGCTTTCCCGCGGATCGGATCGTAAAGCAGATTCGCCCTTCATCATCCACGAAGCGGCGCATGTGGTTGCGCTTTTCCGGCCCGCGCGGGTGGCCGACCGCCGAGATGTTGAAGTATACCTTTGCGCTCTTGCGGTAAAAGAGAATTGTGTCGTGCTTGCGCGGGTAGTAGCGCGTGCTGCGCCCGCCGGACTTGTAGCACCAGACGATCTCGTTGAGAAAGTTCTGCGCGCCAAAGATTTCATCGAGCAGCAGCCGCAGCTTCGCGCTCATTCGGTAGTCGATGTGTAGGTAGAGCGATCCGCTGTCGCAGAGCAGCTCGCGTGCGCCGGAGAGGATGACTCGCATCCAGCGCAGGTATTCCGCCTCATCGAGCTGGTCGGTATAGGCCGGAATCGTGAACTGGCGTTTCTGCGCATGTACGCGTACATGAAAAACATCCCCCGTGCCAAACGGAGGATCGAGATAGACGACCTGAACGTTTCCTTTGTAGGATTCCAACAAAGACTGGAGCGCATCCTCCGCACGGGCGGAGAGAAACTCACCGGGCCCGCCGTTTTGGTGGATTTCCGAAGTACAGTCAATTCGCATTTCGTTCCCTCCCGGTTCGGTCGATGAGACAATAGATATGACTAAACGCGCAACACGCGATTCGGTAGCGGTGAAAAACCGGGATGGCGACGGTGGAACGCTCGGACTATTCGACCGGCTTGCTGCCCGCCGCAATGGCAACGTGGGATTCCATTTGCAGCTTGGCCTCGGCAGAGTCGTGGCGCTCGATGGCGTGATAAATCAAAATGTGTTCCTGAAGCGAGCAGGCGGCGCGATCCGGAATGGTCAACGAACTCTGTCGTGCCTTGCGAATGTTGTGGTGCAGCGACGCGAGAATGTGCCGAATCGTCCGGCTGCCGCTCGCCTCGTAGATCAGCTCATGAAACCGCGTGTCGAGCTGTACCAGATGCGCAACGTCGTTCTTCGCGGTATAGAACTCCATGAGCTCAACAACCTCTTTGAGCTCCTGCAGCTGCTGCTCGGTGACGCGCTGCGCCGCCCAGAATGCGGCCTGACCTTCGAGCAGATGGCGAATGGTGGAAACGTCCTGCAAATCCTCACTGGAAAAGGCCTTTACCACGACGCCGCGATTCGGGTGCGAGGAAACAAGGTCCTCGAGCTCAAGTTGTTTGAGCGCTTCGCGCACGGGGGTGCGGCTGACGCCGAGCTCCTCGGCAATCTTCATTTCAACGAGGCATTCGCCGGTTTGATAACGCCCCTCGGCAATTCCGTCCCGCAGGATGCGGTACACTTTTTCCGAGAGGGAAGAATACTCTTTCGAGTCATAGAGTCCGTTCATTTGTATTCCCGCTTTCACGGCGCAGAACACGCCGCAACTCAATTTGAAACACTGGTTTTGCAACTGCCAGATGGTGAGTACATCATATAAAATATACACATTTAGTTTAATTGTTACCGCGTGAAATTTCAATAGTTGGTATACAAATATACAATCCGGACACCTTGTGGACAAAACCGGCATACATGGGTGTTTTCGGGCATATTTTGCGCAATCTTCGCAGGAGCAAGCAAGATTCGCATTGCCAATCCGGCAAAAAAAGCGTATACTTGCCAAACGCAGGAAGTCTGCCGCTTCCCTGCGAACTTGGGCACGACGCCGGGTGCCAAACGACAGAAATATTGACCGGATGCGATAAATTTCCGCATAACGTTCACGCGCCGGTAACATCACGGCCCCGCTACGTATTTACAGACGTCCGGCAGACTGATATAATTTTTACCAAAGAAGAATGGAGGTGCGCATATGTCCGAAGACCAGAAGACGAACGCGGAGGTTTCCAAAACCGAAACCGATGGCGGTCGCATCATTTTCGCGGACGACGTTGTTGCTACCATCGCCGCGCTTGCGGTTTCCGATGTGGAAGGTGTATCCGCTATGACTGGCGGAGTGGTAGAAGGCTTTACCGAGATGCTCGGCAAGAAGAACCTGACAAAAGGCGTGAAGGTTGAGGTTGGCGCGGAAGAAGCCGCCGTCGACGTTTCGGTCAGCATTCGTTACGGGTACAAGATTCGTGAGGTTTGCGAAAAGATTCAGCTCGCGGCGAAGAACGCAATTGAAACCATGACCGGCCTGCGCGTTGTGGAGGTAAACGTATTCGTTCAAGGCGTAACGTTTGAGCCCACCGAACAGGAGAGCGCAAAGGTTGCGCGGCGCAAGGAAAAGGATAAGGCAAAGGAAAAAGAAGTGCAGGAGGTCGAAGCGGAAATCGTTCCGCCGGAACCACCCCGCGTAAAATAAAACGGTTTCTCACAACGCGGGCGGACAGGCGTTCCGCCCGCTTCCTGCGAGAATGGGTGGAGAGACCGCGCAGACAAACGCATGTTTTTGTTGCAGCGCGCGGTACGAAACGCTGAATACTAAAACGCTGAGATAAAAAGCGTTGAATGTTGAAACCGGTGAAGGAGTCGAAGTCTTATGAAACTAAGGGTATTTGATCGAATCCTGTTGGGCTTGCTGCTCATCGTTGCAATTTTAGTATCGTTTGTGCTCTTCGGCATTGCGGCAAACATCGTTACCCAGTCGATGGCAACCGGCTTTATCAGCCTGTTCTATCAGTTCCGTGAAAACGCGATGATCCTTGCCGGAAGCGGCTTGCTGCTGCTGCTGATCTCCATCAAGCTCCTCTTTGCGGGAAGAACCAAGCGCGCGGAAATCCGCCCGGCTTCCGCTTTGATGCAGCAGACGGAGATTGGCGGAACCTTCATTTCGCTGGAAGCAATCGACACAATGGTGCAGAAGCACTGCCGTTCGCAACAGCGCGTGAAGGACTGCAAGACGACGCTGCATTCCAACGAAACGGGTGTTACGATTGGCATTCGCCTTTGCGTGCTGCCGGATACGGACGTAGTATCGCTTTCCGGCGAGTTGCAGAAGTCGCTCAAGGAATATATCGAAGGATTGACCGGCGTTCATGTGAATGAAATCGGCATTCTGGTGGAGAGCGCGGCCGCGCCCGCAACCAACGCCGTTCAGCGTGCGGAGTGAGGAAGCAACATGGAAAGCGGAAGCGGATTTCAGGAGTTCCTGAAAAAGTATAAATTCACGATTATGCTCTCACTGCTGGGATTGATTCTGGCGGTGCTGTTCTTCACAATTGGATTCTGGAGAACGCTGCTGTTGCTAGTGATTCTGGCGCTTTGCTTCCTGATTGGGTATCTGCTCGATCAGAGCGGGCCGGAGGGCGTGAAGAACTTCATTCAAAAGATTTTTAAAGGGAAATAAAGCGCACGAAACCGTCTGGCTCGTTTGCGATAAAAGGATTAGGGAACAATGAGTAGAACAACCGCGCGTGAAGTCGCAATGATGCTGCAGTTTTCCAGCATGCTGGGCGGCGAGGATACACCGGAGCATGTATTGGAGAAGGCCGGCGAAATCGGCAAGCTCGAACAGGATGACCTGACGTATATCGAAGAGATACAGTCGGGCGTTCTTCAGCACGAGGCGCAGATTGACGAGCTGATCAGCCGGTATTCGAAGGACTGGGTCATTGAGCGCATTGCGCGCGTGGACTTGAGCATTCTTCGTGTGGCGATTTTTGAAATGTTGTTTCGCGGAAAAGACGTGCCGACCGGCGCGGCAATCAACGAGGCGGTTGAACTCGCCAAACGCTACGGCGGCGAACGCTCCTATGCGTTCATCAACGGCATCCTAGGCAGCGTCGCACGGGAGATGGAATCCGCATGAGCGGCGTTTACCTCGGCGTCGACACCAGCAACTATACGACGTCCGTGGCTTGTGTTTCCAAAGAAGGCATCGTTTTCGAGCGGAGAACGATGCTTTCTGTAGCCTTGGGCGAGCGCGGGCTTCGGCAGTCGGATGCGCTGTTTCAGCACGTTCGAAACCTGCCGCCGCTGCTCGACGCGCTGTTTGCGTCCGTCGAACGCGAAAGCATTCAGGCCGTTGGGGTCAGCGCCAAGCCGACGTCCGCGCAGGAGTCCTATATGCCGGTGTTTCTGGCGGGCAAGCTCGCGGCAAACGCACTGGCAAACGCGCTAAACGTTCCGCTCATCGAGACGACGCATCAGGCGGGGCACGTTCGCGCGGCAATGCTCGGAAACGAACCGGAACTCGAAGATAAGACGTTTCTGTCGATGCACCTCTCCGGCGGGACGACCGATGTGCTCAAAGTAACGTTGGTCGACGATCTAATCGATTCGATTGAGTGCATTGGCGGCAGCGAGGATCTGCACGCGGGACAGTTCGTCGACCGGGTCGGCGTTCGGATGGGGCTGCCGTTTCCGAGCGGGGTCGAGCTGGAAAAACTCGCACGCGCGGCGACGGATCGCTCGTTGCGGTTGCCGTCCAGTGTAAAAGGGCTCGTTTGCTCGTTTTCCGGCATGGAGTCGCAGGCCATGCGCCTGCTGGACGACGGGGCAGAGCCGAACACCGTGGCCTACGCCGTTTACGACGCGATGGCGCGAACATTTTCGAAAATGCTCCTATCCGCGACAGAACAAACCGGCTGTTCGACGATTCTGCTCTCCGGCGGGGTGTCCGGCAGCATGCTTCTAAGGGAACTACTGCACGAACGGCTGCAGAAGGACATTCTTTACGCAAAGCCGGGGCTTTCCTCCGACAACGCGGTTGGAGTTGCGCTACAGGCAAGGGATCTTTCCGAATAAAACGAGCAAAGGAGGCGAGTCGAGTTGGAACAGGAACTAAAACCCGTATTCAGCGTCAGCGAACTGAACGAGTACGTCGGCTGCGTCTTGTCCGCCGATCCGAATCTTTGCGAGCTTCGTGTGAGTGGCGAGATCAGCGGGTTCAAGCGGCACTCGTCCGGCCATCTGTATTTTTCGCTCAAGGACGAAAACGCGCTGGTACGCTGCGTGATGTTTCGCCAACAGGCGATGCGGTTGACGTTTTCGCCGCAGGACGGCATGCAGGTTTTGCTTTACGGCAAAGCGTCGCTTTACGAAAAAGATGGTTCGTTTCAGCTCTACGCCGACTATCTCAAAAAGAGCGGTGAGGGCGAACTTTATCGCCGGTTTCTCGCGCTCAAAGCAGAACTGGAGCAAAAGGGTTGGTTCGCACAGGAGCGCAAACGCCCGATTCCATTTCTGCCGAGGCGGGTTGGCGTTGTCACCAGCGGTACGGGCGCGGCGGTGCAGGATGTTTTAAACATCATTTCGCGTCGATTTCCGCGCATGCCGGTCGTGCTCGCGAGCGTTCGTGTGCAGGGCGCGGGCGCGGCGGAGGAGATTGCGCGGGCGATTCGCGATATGAACAAGAAACACGCGGCGGATGTACTGATCGTCGGTCGCGGCGGCGGCAGCCTGGAAGACCTCTGGGCGTTTAACGAGCCGGTGGTCGCGGAGGCAATCGTCAACAGCGAAATTCCAGTGATTAGCGCGGTTGGGCACGAAACGGACTTTACAATAGCCGACTTCGCGGCGGATCTGCGCGCACCGACGCCCTCCGCGGCGGCGGAACTCGCCGTGCCGGAGATGGACGCTTGTTACGAGGCCGTCCGGTTGCAGAGCGATCGCATGAATCGTGCGCTCAACGCGCGGTTGGAGCGGATGCGCGCAAATGTGAAACTCTTTGCCTCTGCGAAGGCGTTTCGGCTGCTCGAACGCAAGGTGGAGAACCGTCGTCAGTCGCTCGATCAGTTGCGCGAGCAGGCGCTGCGCGGCATGCACACAAACCTGCAACGCGCGCGAACGGAACTGTCCCAAAGCATGGTCAAACTACAGGCACTCGATCCCGGCGCGGTGCTGAATCGCGGCTACGCGATCGTCACCGACCGCGCGGGTGAAACGCTCAGCGGCGTAAACGGGCTGCACCCGCAGGACGGCGTTCGCATTCGCATGCGCGACGGCACGGCGGACGCGGTGATCGAACGGATAGAGCAGGCATGACAGGACGAGGGAGGAAGAATAGCATGGAACAGCAGATCCGGTTTGAGGAAGCGATGCAAAAGCTTTCCGAAATCGTTGAGAAACTCGAAGGCGGCGAAGGCTCGCTCGACGAAATGATTCGCCTGTACGAGGAAGGCATGTCGCTGGTGAAATCCTGCGAAACGCAGTTGGACGCCTACGAAGCCAAGATTGACAAGCTCAACGAAACGGCGGAGGGTGCGGGCAATGCTGAGTGAACAGCTGACGGCGTATTCGCGGCTGACCGAGAAAAAGCTTCGGGAACTGCTCGACGAAACCTCCTGTGCGCCGGTGCTGAACCGGAGCATGGTCTATAGCACGTTTTCCGGCGGAAAGCGGGTTCGGCCCGCGCTCTGCATGGCCGCCTGCGAGCTCTGCGGCGGCAAGGCGGAGGACGCGCTGCTCGCCGCCTGCGCGGTGGAGCTGATCCATACGTATTCGCTGATTCACGATGACCTGCCCGCAATGGACAACGACGACATGCGCCGCGGAAAGCCCAGCAGCCACAAGGCGTTTGGCGAGGCGAATGCGATTCTCGCGGGGGACGCGCTCCAGGCGCTGGCGTTTCTTTCGCTCGCGCAGTGCGCCTGCAAGGACGCGCTGGAGCCGATTGCGCGCGGTGCGCTGCCGAGGGTGATGGGGCAGAGCCTGGACGTCAACGCAGATGGCGGCGCGGAACTGCTCGAAGCGTTGCAGGATTATAAGACGGGCGCGCTGATTCGCGCGGCGGTTGCCTCGGGCGCGGCCTGCGCAAAGGCGAGCAAGGCACAGATGGATGCGCTGATTCGCTTTGCGAACGCATACGGCATGCTGTTTCAGATTACGGACGACATTCTCGACTGCACCGGCGACGCGGCGCTGCTCGGCAAAACCGTCGGCAAGGATGAGGCAGAAGGAAAGGTTACCTTCGTCTCCGTCTACGGGCTTGAGGGCGCGAAAACGCGCGCACAATCCTATGCAAAGATCGCGCAGGAGGCAGTGTTGGGCGCGCATGCGGAGCCAACGTTCTTTACGGAATTGATTCAGTATACGCTTACGCGAAAGTCATAATTTGCTTGCCACGAAAAAGAAATACGGAAAACAGGAAAGTACGAACGACCATGGATCGATACCCAACACTCGACCGAATCGATTCGCTCGAGGATTTCAAAAAACTGAAAGACAGCGAACTGCCCGCACTTGCGGCGCAGATTCGCCAATATATGATTGAGAACGTCGCCAAGTGCGGCGGTCATCTTGCTTCGAATCTTGGCGTGGTGGAGATCACCATTGCGATGCACCGCGCGTTTAACAGCCCGAAGGATTCGATTATCTTCGACGTCGGGCACCAGTCCTATACGCATAAGATTTTAACCGGACGCCGAAAAGCCTTCTGCACGCTGCGGCAGGGAAAGGGTATTTCCGGCTTTCCGAAGCGTGAAGAGAGCGAGCACGACCCGTTCAACACGGGACACGCGTCTACGGCAATTTCCGCCGCGCTCGGCGTAGCGCGCGCAAAGCGGCTGCTCGGCGAGGAAGGCGCGGCCATCGCGCTGGTTGGCGACGGCGCACTCACCGGCGGGCTCGCCTTTGAGGGGCTCAACGACGCGGGTCAGGCGGATGTTCCGCTCATCGTGATTCTCAACGACAACGAGATGTCCATTTCGCCGAACGTCGGCGCGCTGCACCGTATGCTCGTCAACATGCGTTCCAGCGAGTGGTATGTTCGCTTAAAACGTTTTCTCGTTCGCATTCTCGATACCGGCGTAATTGGCCGCTGGCTTTCGCATTACATGGAAAGCTTTAAAAACCGCATCAAGAGCTTTTTGATGCCAAAGCGTCTGTTCGAGGACATGGGCTTTCTCTACCTCGGCCCGATTGACGGGCACGACATCGCCGCACTAACGCGGATGTTCCGCCGAGCCAAGGGGCTGCACGTGCCGGTGCTCGTACACTGCGTCACGCAGAAGGGCAAGGGATATACCTTCTCCGAGCGGAACCCGGAAAAATATCACGGCGTAGCGCCGTTCTCCATCGACACGGGGGATGTGGAAAGCGCGCTCAAGAAGAGCAACTCAAGCATCTTTGGCGAAACGATGGTCGCCCTCGCGGAGAAGGACCCAAAGATCGTTGCCGTTTCGGCGGCAATGGCGATTGGAACGGGACTGACCGAATTTGCGGGGCGGTTTCCGGATCGTTTCTTTGACGTTGGCATTGCCGAGGAGCATGCGCTGACGATGGCGGCGGGCATGGCGAGCGGCGGATTGAAACCGGTCGTCGCGATTTACTCGACGTTTTTACAGCGCGGGTATGATCAGATTCTGCACGATATTTGCCTGCAAAACCTGCCGGTCGTGCTCGCGGTGGATCGCGCGGGACTTGTTGGGGACGACGGCGAAACGCATCAGGGCATCTTCGATGCTTCGTTTTTGTGCAGCATGCCGAACATGACGGTCTACTCGCCCGCAACGCAGCAGGAGCTGATCCATATGCTCGCGCTCGCGATTGAGCGAGGCGAACCCGCCGCCGTGCGCTATCCGCGCGGGAGCCTCATGCAGGCGGTCTCCGCTCAGCCGGTGGAAAAGGGCAAGTGGGAAATTCTGGAACCAGTCGCGGAGCAAACCATCGTCGCGACGGGAAGCATGGTCGCGCTCGCGCTGCCGGTGGCTCGCAAACTCGGCGCGGGACTGGTCAACGCGCGAACGATTCAGCCAATGGATTTCGAAATGCTGGATGCGATTAAGAAGCAAGCCCGCCGTGTCGTTGTGCTGGAAGAGAGCGTGGATTGCCTCGGCCTTCGAATCACCGCCGAGCTCTCGCCGATTCCGGTGGTGCGCATGTGCGCGCCCTGTGCACCCGCGTCGCAGGCAACGGTGAATCATCAGCGCGCCTGCTGCGGACTTACCGCGGAAGCGTTGGAAGCAAATTTGCTGGAGAAGCTGCTATGAAAACACGCCTGGACGTCGCCCTGTTCGAACGCGGACTTTCGAAGAGCCGCGAGGAAGCGCGCGCGCTCGTGATGGCCGGGCTGGTCTATCTTGGCGAAACCAAGGCCGAAAAAGCGGGTCAGTTTGTCACGGAAGAGACGATCATCAACGTACGCGGCGAAACCTGCCCGTTCGTCAGTCGGGGCGGGCTTAAGCTGCAAAAGGCGATGCAGGAGTTCCCGATTTTGCTCGAAGGCGCGGTTGCCGCCGACATTGGCGCGTCGACGGGCGGCTTTACGGACTGCATGCTGCAAAGCGGCGCAAAACAGGTTTACGCAATCGACGTTGGCTATGGTCAACTCGACTGGAAGCTGAGAAGCGATGATCGCGTTGTCGTGCTGGAACGCACGAACGCACGGTTTATGGAGCCCGGTTGGTTTTCGAGCCCGCTGGATTTCGCGTCCATCGACGTTTCGTTTATCTCGCTCGACAAGATTTTGCCCGCGCTGTATGCCTGCCTTCGTGAAGGCGGGCAGGTGGTTGCGCTGATCAAGCCGCAGTTTGAGGCGGGCAAGGAGAAGGTCGGCAAACACGGCGTCGTCTCGCTGGAGGAGACGCACATC
>JAYFPQ010000119.1:0-12842 GCA_034927595.1 Christensenella sp. | reverse complement strand
CAAACAGCGTCGGAACCAGCAGACCGCGCGGCGTATCCACCGCGATGCCGAGATTAACGTGCTTGAAATAGCGCATATTTTAGCAGAGCATATGCGAGTTGAGCCCTTCGTGCTTGGTGAGCACGCGAGACACCGCAAAGAGAATGATGTCGTTGATCGTAATCTTCGGCAGATCCATCGATTCCGGCGCGGATTTGAGCCCTTCGCGGAACGCGAGAATCTTTGTTGCGTCAAAGCTGGTGTTGTGCGTGAGCTGCGCCATCTCCGCGAGGCTGTCGTGCATGGTCTTTGCAATCATGCGGCGGAGATTTGGCAGGCGAACTTCGTCAAATTCCTGTGCGTTGATCGCGGAGGGTGCAGGAACTTCCGTTGCTTTTGTAACGGCTGGCCCAGAAATAATGCCAATGGCAGCGGCATCCCCACCGAGGCGGCCTTCCTTGGCGAGCGCCAACACGTCGCGTTCAATCACGCGCCCATGCGGGCCGCTCGGGGAAGCCTGCGCCGGATCGACACCCAGCTGTTCCGCGGCGTTCTTCGCGCGAGGCGAAACGCCCTCCGCCCTCGCGGCGGTTGCCTGCAAAGCGGGCGCACTCGATTCGGCAGAAGCCGACTTCGCTTCCTCCTGTGCGGCGGGCGCGGGCGCGTCGGCGCCGCTCGGCGCGAACTCGGCAAACGACTCGCCGGGCTTGCCGATGACGGCTACATTGAGCAAAACGGGAACGTCGTCCTCCGCGTTGTAAAACACGGCGAGCAGCGTTCCGTCTACTTTTGCTTGTTCTTCAAAGGTGGATTTGTCGGTCTCGTAGGAAAACAGAACGTCTCCAACGTGGACCTCGTCCCCGACCTTCTTTTTCCATTCTGTGATGATGCAGCTTTCAACCGACTGTCCCTGACGCGGCATAATGACCGGAGTTGCCATGGTTTGCCTCCTTGTATGTTCATTTGATATGTTACTATATTTCTTTATGATGTTATTTTATAACATCTTCTGTTCTGCTGTCAAGCAGAAAGAATGCAAACTAGATTCAATTTTCGCTCTTTTCCGCGAAACGAAAACAGCGCTCTGTGTTCACAGAAACGCTGTAGAAAAGATGATAGACCAATTGTTATGAATTTCGATGCTTCATGCAGACGATCGAGCGTTTCGGCACGCCCGCCTCAACGCAGACCGAATCGCATTTCGCGGTGAACAGAAAGAAGAGATTCTCCTTCGTCACTTCATTCAGGCTCTCAAAATTCCCCTGTCCTTTCGAGAGAACGACGTCTGCCGCGGCAAATTCCCGCTGGAACATCTCACTCGTGCGCGGTAGCACCGTTCCGGGCGAACTGTCCCCGTTGTCGATGACGCGCGCGACTTCCTGCATGCCAACTTCTCGTGCTTCCCGAATGGTCACGTCGTTGAGCACCGGCGATCCCTTCACGACAAACGAAATCGAGAGGTGCGGAAACAGATCGCAAATCGTCTCGATCAGAAGCTTATCAAACACGATCTCACCCGCGTTGTCGCCGAGATAGAGAAGTGTCTTTGACTCCTGTAACGCTGTTTTAAGCGCCTCGCTGTCGTCCGCTGAAAACGGCGTATGCGCCACTTCGTCGATCAGCGCGTTCTGCTCGTCCAACGGAAGCTGTTCCTTCAGGCCGTAATCGATCAGATTTCCGGCAATGGAGTACTTCAGCGCTACGGTGAGCGGATCGCTTGAACGCGCAATTTTCTCCCGCGTGGCAGGAATCATCTTTTGAGCTTCGCGGTTGCTGAGCGTCTTGAGCTCCGCGTAGGGGTCTGCGTCCCCAACGTGCGTCAACAGCACCTGCCAGAGATCGCCCATCGACTCCGGCGTACAGCCGTCGTAGTTTGCGCTCGAAAGCCGGGCAAGCGCGTCCTGCATGGCCGCTTCCTTTTCGCGTTCGTCAATGCCAAGCATCGTGGTTACAGTTCTGACCTGCTCAATAATGCAGGCAACACATTCCGGTTGCATTTTCATAAGGAGTATTCTAACCGACCCAACGGGAAAATGCAAACTCGAAACGGTTCTTTAATCTCTCGGCTTTTGCATGGCTAGGTGCTGTTGAAATTTTGCCTGCGAAGCAAGCCCCGCTATCTTCTCTTTCGTTGGGAATCTACGATTAAACGTCTCCGCTTCTTGCGGATCAATCTCATATACTTCGTCTTCATAAAACAATCCCGCCTTGCCCGCCAACGCACCGGGTACAAGCTCAACCGCCTGCAGCGCAGCCGCATAGGTGTTGTATCGCGTGCCAATGTTATACTGCTCCGCCGGAACAAACCCGAAACGGCAGTAGTAGTCCGGATCGCCATAGATCAACACGGCGGTGTGCCCCATTTCCTTTGCTAACGCCAGCGTATGCCGAATCAATCTGCCGCCAATGCCGCGTCCCTGAACCTCCGGCAACACCGAAATCGGGCCAAAGCTCAGCACGGGATATTCCGCTGTATCATCGCCTACGATTCTGGCCTTTGTATACATGATGTTACCCACGATTGTTTCGTCCAGCTCGGCAACGAAATCCAACTCCGGCAAAAAACATTCCGCATGACGCAGAACATGCGCCAGATAGTGCTCGTCGCAGCCGGGGACGTGATGATTCCAGAATGCCTCGCGGGTAATCCGTTCTACGGTTGAGTAGTCCGCTGGCGTTTCGAGACGAAGAATCGTTTGTTGTTCCATCGGTAACACCTCAATGATTGCTCTATTTATAAAAGAAAGCCACACGATTACGATATCGTGCGGCTTGAAAGATTGCAAGCCTTTCTTATTAAGCCTGCGTATGTGTGCTGATTTGCGCCGGGTTCCATTGCTGCTGCGCCTTGTTCCAGCGCTGGTAAATTGCGGCGGCAACCCAGCGACGCGGCAAGAGTTTGCCGCAGAAATTCAATATCTGGTTGAATGTACCCGGAACATAAACGCCGCTGCGGCTGAGTAGACGCGAAATGGTCTTTGTTGCAACCTGTTCCAGCGGGTTGGTCGTTACGTCGCCCATGAAGCCCTGCGCTGCGATGCCGCTGAGCGCTTCCTTCGTGGTCGCGAGTCCGCCGGGGCAGAGCGCCAGCACCTGAACGCCCTGATCCTTGAGCTCTTCGCGCAGCGCAACGGAGAAATCCAGCAGGAATCGTTTGGAGGCGGCATAGGTCGCCTTGAGCGGCATGGGATACATGCTCGCGAGGCTTGAGGTAAACAAGAGATAGAACGGATGCCCCGCGCGGCGTCGCGTCAGGATTGCGTGGGTAATGCGAAGCGTTGCCTCGTTGTTAAGCGAAATGATGCGTACAATCTCTTTCCGCTCCCGCTCCAGAAAGCCGCCCTCATAGTCAACGCCCGCAATGTTGAGCAGCATATCGAAGCGAATGCCGTATTCGTCGATTCTGTTCAGCAGCGAATCGACACTCGCATCGCTCGTGAGGTCGCAGGAAGCCGTGGTTACAGTGATGTTAAACTGCCGTTCCAACCCGCGCTGAATGGACTTTAGCCCGCCTTCATTGATATCGACCAGAAACAGGTTGTAGCCGCGTTTGCCGCATTCGTTGGCCAATGCGCGGCCGAGCCCGCCGCTTGCGCCCGTGATAAAAACGTTCATCGCTTGGCCTCCTCCAATCGAATTTGTTGTGGGTATTGGATGCCGCAGAGCCGCTCGCTGAGCGCGAACAGGCGATCCGCATTCTCCTTCGTGACCTGCCGGCTGTACCGATTCGGCTTGCAAAGATAAAAATAGAGATCTTGCGGCGCAGGTTCGGCCTCAACCAGATGGACATATGTCTTCGCCGGAACATCCGCACACACGCCGTGTTTCTTGCGCAGCTTCCAGATCCAGTTGACCAGGGCACCGGTGTTCTTGTTGCCAATGTCCGTGCAGACCAGTCCGGGATCAACCACATAGGCGTGAATTCCGTCTGCAAAGTAACGATTGTTCAGGCCTCTTGCGAACAGCATGTTACAAAGCTTCGATTGCTTATAGGCGAGCAGCGGGTTGTAACCATTGGAGAACATGACGTCGTTCCAGCGCATCCGCATGTGTTTGTGCGACCCGCTGCCCGTTAGGATCACGCGACCGCTTGCCCGTTTTAAGAAGGGCAGCAATTGTTGCGTCAGCAGAAATCCGGCAAGATGGTTGAGCGCAAACTGCTGCTCGTACCCCTCTTCTGTCGTCGTGTACCAGCTGCGCACACAGCCGGCGTTGCTGATCAGCGCGTCCAGTTTACCGTCGAATTCGTTCGTCAGTATGTTCGAAAGCTCCTCTGCCACGCGAAGCACCTCGCGCTGCTGCATCAGATCCGCGTTAAGAAATCGCACGTTAACGCCCGGTGCCGCGGCGCGAATCTGTTCCAGCGCCAGTTCGCTTCTCTTAGGATCGTGACCAATTCCGATGATATTCGCCTGTTTTTGGGCGAGTTCCAGCGCGACGGCAAGTCCGATGCCGGAACTTGCGCCGGTAATGATTATAGTTTTCATATCGCTCCTCTGTTTCTGTTTGTCTTAATAGACCGTCGGGGGGTATCCAAACCAACCGAGCGCATGCCAGAATCCGAACGAATGCGTGTAGAGAACGAGGATTGTGAACCCAACGATGAAGGTAATGCCAAAGATCAGCACCGCCCAGAGCATCACGCTGCGCAGACCGCGGCGCGTCTTTGGCGAAAACTGCGGGCTCAGCGGCAGAAGCGGAAGCGCCTCGTCGCCAACCATGTTCTTTCTCCAGCGGAGGCTGGCACGCACCATCTGGCGCAGGAACGCGAAGCAGTAGAACGCGAAAAGAAACAGCATTACGCCAAGCGCAATCAGCGCGAGACCAAAGACAATTGCTCCGCCATACGGCATCGGGGGCAGAATGTTCATGAAGTTCAGCCCTGCAATCAGCTCGACACCGAGCGCGGCTGGCACCAGGGACCCGCAGAACAGGCCAATTGAAAAGCAAAGGAACGTACCATAGAGCATTGCTTCAAAGATCCCGATCAGGGTGAGCCAGAGAATCAGAAAGCCCTTCTTGCCCTTCTTCTGTTTCCCCTCGGCGCGAATGCCCGCAAACTGCGAGGCAATCGATTCCGGCGAAGCGAGCTTCGCGACGATTTCCTCTTCGGAGAATCCATCCGCGAGTTTAAACAGAAAATGCTGCTCGTATTCGGAAACGATATCCTCCGCATCCGGAACGCCGCTTCGTTTGAGTTCGTTCTTGAGTTCCGCTAAATATTCCAGTTTCGTCATGTCACTGCTCCTCCAGTATCGATTGTATGGTCGAGGCAAAGTTGATGTAGTCCGACCGGTCGCTTTGATAGAGTTCTCTGCCGGTCTTCGTCAGCGAGTAATACTTGCGCGGCGGTCCTCCGCTCTCCTCGGAGAGATACGTCACGACGAGCCCGTCGCTCTTGAGCTTGCGCAGAATCGGGTAAACCGTTCCGTCTGCAATGTCGATTCGGTTGGATAGATATTCCGAAATTTCGTAACCGTATCGGTCTTTCTTATCCAGCAGCGACAGCACGCAAAGCTCAAGTACGCCTTTCTTGTATTGTATGTTCATTCGTTTCCTCCTGTTGCGTTCTCGCAATAGAGCTTCTTGTCTACTACTGCATTATATTCAGTAGTAGCAGCGTTGTCAATATCTATTTTTCAGCACACACGCATTTCTATTGTGCGAAACTCATTTCGACGATATTTCAAAAATCTCGAATTGATTTGATCGTATATTATCCTGATATATATCCATTACTCTTCCTCTTATTCTCGAAGTTAATCGCATGGTTTCTAAAATTAATCGAATATTCTATGGAATATTATATTATTTTTAAGTTTTTTTCGTTTTTTGCTTGCAATTTGAAATGAAATCCATTATAGTACCCCCAAGGTCAAGCAAAGGCGCTGTCTGTCAACACAGACGGCGCCTCTTGACTTATTTTTGTTTTTGGGAGGAACGTAGAATGGCAGAAATCTTAGATGCTGTAAATGGCGTTGTATTTCCGGTTTGGTTTCTAATCGGCGCCGCATTGGTGTTCTTCATGCAGGGTGGTTTCGCGATGGTCGAAACCGGATTTACCCGCGCGAAAAACGCTGGTAACATCATCATGAAAAACCTGATGGACTTTTGCATTGGAACAGTTGTGTTCGTTGTTCTGGGCTTCAGTCTGATGATGTCCGAAAACTATCTCTTTGGCGTAATCGGCTTACCTGATTTCCAGATTTTTACCGATTTCGCAAACTTCAACTTCTCCAGCTTCGTGTTCAATCTCGTGTTCTGCGCCACGGCGGCAACGATTGTCTCCGGCGCGATGGCGGAGCGCACGAAGTTCTCGGCCTATTGCATCTACAGTGCGATCATCTCTCTTGTGATCTACCCGGTCGAAGCCGGTTGGGTTTGGAACCCGCAGGGCTGGCTCTGGAACCTCGGCTACATTGATTTCGCCGGTTCCTCGGCCATTCACATGGTCGGCGGCATCACCGCCTTCATCGGCGCCGCGATTCTTGGGCCGCGCATCGGCAAGTATGTCAAGGATGCGAAAACCGGCAAAAAGTCGTCCCGCGCAATTCCTGGCCACTCGATCACCCTCGGCGCGCTCGGCGTGTTCATCCTCTGGTTTGGCTGGTACGGATTCAACGGTGCTGCCGCGCTCAGCGTTCCGCAGCTCGGTTCGATCTTCCTGACCACCACGGTAGCGCCCGGTGTTGCAACCGTAGTGACCATGCTCTTTACCTGGATTAAAAACGGCAAGCCGGATGTTTCTATGTCGCTCAACGGCGCGCTTGCCGGCCTCGTTGCCATTACCGCCCCCTGCGCGAATGTAGACGCGCTTGGCGCGGTCATCATCGGCGGTGTTGCGGGCATTCTGGTTGTGCTCGCGGTTGAGTTCATCGATATCAAACTGCACGTGGATGATCCCGTTGGCGCGGTTGCCGTGCACGGTGTAAACGGCATGTGGGGGACGCTGGCCGTCGGCCTGTTTGCCACTGATACCGCCCCGGGAGCTACCGCAAAGGGCCTCTTCTATGGCGGCGGTTTCACCCAGCTTGGTATTCAGGCGATCGGCGTTGCCGCAATCGCAGCCTGGACCATCGTCACCATGACGGGTATCTTCTTCCTTATTAAAAAGACCAACGGACTGCGCGTCTCCGCGGAAGAAGAAATTCAGGGTTTGGATCTGAAGGAGCACGGTCTTGCGAGCAGCTATGCGGACTTCATGATCACCGTGCCTGCGATCGACATCGGCGAGGCGGTTACGTCCAAGCCCGTCATCAGCGTACCGGATCACGTCGCAATCCCCGTCAGGGATACGTCGCACCCCGGTTCTAAGTACACGAAGGTTACCGTCGTGACGAGCCAGACCAAGTTTGCCGGTCTCCAGAAGGCTCTGGATGATATCGGCGTTACGGGCATCACCGTGACCAACGTGCTTGGCTACGGCATGCAAAAGGGCAACACGCAGAAATACCGCGGCGTTCCGGTGGAAACCAAGCTTCTGCCCAAGGTTCAGGTGGACATCGTCATCACGAAGATCCCCGTCGACCTGATGGTGAAGACCATTAAGGAAGCGCTCTATACCGGAAACATCGGCGATGGAAAGATCTTTATCTACAACGTCGAAAACGTCATCAAGGTGCGCACCGGCGAAGAAGGCTACGATGCGCTTCAGGATGAAGACTACGAAGAAGTTTCCCCAGAGAACCCCGAAACCCTAACCTCAACTCCCTCAAAGGGAAACGCCCGACGCATAACCCCGCGTCGGGCGTTTCCTATTCCTAGTATGTTGGTTCAGATTATAATACTTTCCTTTTGTAAACAGCGTTCGAGATCGCAATTGAAATCAGATTTGTCAGTATGGCAGCACTAACGCCTATCCCCGCGAGTAACACAGGGCTGATCAGACTGGACGCAATCAGAATCTTGATCTTGTCCCCCGCCATCATCAGTGCAAACACGCTGACCGCGATGATGACCATGAAAATAATCCGTCCCTTTTCTACGCCAAACCGGAAGATAAACGGTAGGTTCACCGCGAGTAGAATAACGCCGGCGCACGCAATCAGCAAGATGGCCAGTGCGTCCTCCGCGGTCATTGAACTATGTTGAAAGAGCTTGATGATCGAATTTGCTCCAATGGACAGCACGCAGGCCGTGCCCATGCCAATGTATCCGAGCAGATACTTGCTCAGAACGAGGTCTTTGGCGGTATAGGGCATCATCGCGGCAAGGCTGTCCCATTTGCACCGTTCGTCGTAGGCCATTGCGGTAATCGGCATCATCGCAAAGTAGATCATCGCAAACGCGGATTGATTGATTCCCGGAACAACCGTCATAATCACCAGAAATAGCAGCACGATTTTTAACTGCTTGACCAGCGTATAGAAGTCTTTCAGCAAGAGCCCCTTCATGCGCGTTCCCCTCCTTTCGCCAGAAACAGAATGATGTTTTCCAGCGATGTGCGTTCCGTTTGAATCGACGAAGAAATGCGGTCTTTGCGCAGCAGCGCTTCGACACCGTATGGGTTTCGCTTTGCCCCAACCGCCGCTCCGGCGGGCAGCAAGTTGTACTCTGTTTCCGAGAGATGCGCAACGACGTAGGATTCCAGCAAACGATCCTTCTCTTCGCAGAGCACCAGCTCGCCGCGATGCAGAAACGCAACATAGTCGCAAATCTTCTCCAAATCGCTGACAATGTGGGACGAAAGCAGAACGGAATGCGACTCGTCCCGTGTGAAATCGTTAAAGATTCCCAGAATCTCGTCGCGCACCATTGGATCCAGGCCGCTTGTCGCCTCGTCGAGAATCAGAAGCTTTGGCTGGTGCGACAGCGCGACCGCTATGGCAAGCTTCATCTTCATTCCGCGTGAGAAATCCTTAAACGACCGATTCTCCGGCAGATCAAGCGTCTTTAAAAAGCGTGTATAGGTTTCGTCCTGCCAGCGCAGATAGGTATGCCGCATGATGACGCCTACCTGCTTTGCCGTCAGCACCTCGGGAAAGTATGCCTCGTCCAACACGATGCCGATATCTTCCTTGGTCGCGTGAAAATCGGGACTCGTATTGTCCTCGCCCAGAACGCGAATGCTACCGCTGTCACGCGAAATCGCGTTCATAATCAGTTTGATGGTCGTCGTTTTGCCCGCGCCGTTTTCGCCCACCAGACCAAGAATGGTTCCCTTTGGCAGCGCAAGGTTGATGTCCTTCAGATCAAACCCCGTGTAATGCTTCGATACGTTTGTTAGTTCGAGTGCGTTTTCGTAAGCGCTCATCTGTGTTGTTCCTCCTCAACGATCACGCGAAATTGCTCCAGTACGTCCAAGTCACTCAACCCGCAGGCGGGCGCCAGACGCAGGATTTCGCGCATGTGTTCTTCGATCTCCCGCAGTTTTTCCTCGCGGAGCATCTCAATATTCTTCGCGGCAACAAAGCACCCCTTTGCGGCAACGGTATCGATAAACCCGTCCCGCTCCAGCTCTTCGTATGCGCGTTTGGTCGTAATCACGCTGATGCGCAAATCCTTCGCTAATTGGCGAATTGAGGGCAGGGCGTCCCCTTCCTCCAGATCGCCCGCGATGATCGCGTTCTTGATCTGCGTATAGATCTGCTCATAGATCGGCTGGTTGCTCGCGTTGCTGATCAATATGTTCAAGCGATTTCCTCCCCGTTATGAGTTCTTCGTGCCATAAAATTCGCTCCGTACGTGCTTATCGTTCGTGTATCACGCGTCTACTGTATATATTCAGCATGCACAGTATATTCAAATTAAAACAGGTTGTCAAGCCCTTTTACTTTTCGTGTTTGGAAATTTATGATAAGATCACGCTATCAAGAATGATATGAGGAAATCGCATGACGTTTGAAGAGCTCTATAATCGTTTGCTGAAAAGCTCCATCGACGGGACAATCGCGGAAGAGCTAAATCTGGTGAAGCAGGAAGGCTACGATCCGCATCAGCTCTCCTGCCTGCTGGACCCCGGCCGACATCCGCTCGTGGTTCGCACGGCTCGCTGCGGCTGTTCGGACGAGCAGAAGCGCGCCTGCAAGGACGTATGCCCGTTCGACGCGCTGATTCTCAACGGCGAAGGAGATATCGATGTCGATACGCTCGGCTGCGTAGGCTGCGGCGTTTGCGTGGACAACTGCAAGGCAAAGAAGCTCGTTGAAAACCGCGACGTGCTCGCCGCGATCACCGCGATTCGCACTTCTGAAAAGCCGGTTTATGCGATGATTGCGCCCGCGTTCGCCAACCAGTATTCCGAAGCGGTAACCCCCGGAAAGCTGCGCGCGGCGTTCAAGCGGATTGGTTTTTCGGGAATGGTTGAAGTTGCGCTGTTTGCGGATATTCTAACACTCAAAGAGGCGCTGGAGTTTGACCGAAACATTCAGTCGGAGCAGGACTATCAGCTCACGAGCTGCTGCTGCCCGATGTGGATTGGCATGATTCGCAAGGTGTTTGCGCAGCTAATGCCGCATGTTCCCGCCTCCGTCTCCCCGATGGCGGCGTGCGGACGCGCAATCAAGCAGTTGCATCCCGGTGCGGTTACGGTCTTCATTGGCCCGTGTCTGGCGAAGAAGGCCGAGGCGCGCGAACCGGACATCCGCGATTCCACGGACTTTGTGCTGACGTTTCAGGAAATTCAGGACGTGTTTGACTACGCGGGAATCGATCTCGCCTCTCTGGAGGAGGACGATCGCGACCATTCCTCCCGCGCTGGGCGCATCTACGCGGGCAGCGGCGGCGTGAGCGAAGCTGTCCGCTCGACGGTGGAACGCATCAATCCCGACCGCAAAATCCGGATTCAAACCCGGCATGCGGACGGCGTGCCTGCCTGCAAGGAGATGCTTCAGGATATTCTCGCGGGCAAGGGCGGCGCAAACTTTTACGAAGGCATGGGCTGCGTCGGGGGCTGCGTTGGTGGCCCGCGCTCGCTCGTTTCGCGTGAGGAAGGCCGCAGCAGCGTCATTCGGTATGGCGCGGACGCGCCCTACAACACGCCGATTGACAATCCCTATGTCGTCGCCCTGCTGCATCAACTGGGGTTGGAAACCGTCGAGAGTCTGCTGGAACATAGCGCGATTTTCGAACGAAAGCTGTAACGAACAGAATCAAAAAAGCGAATCGTTGTGTGCGATTCGCTTTTTTTGTTTACTCCACCACTTGAAACCGAACGCTGACGGAGTCCCCTCCGCCGCTGACCGTAATAGTCGGTCGATAATCCAGTGAGGTATTCGTTCCGACCTTCCATTCCCACTCAACATATCCTTCACCGTCGGAATCCTGATCTCCCAGTCCCTTTGCTTTGGACGGACCGGATTTATAATCGACTTTGCAATTATAGGTCGTATTCGGTTTCCCTATGATTTCGATACTCGCGTATTCGCCTCTTGCGATTGTTTCCGTATAATAGACAATCTCAATTCCTTCAACCGCCGTGCTTTTCCCTGCTCCCGCTAGAGAATCTGGAGCTTCCGTTTTTATCGGTTGACTTGTTACGGTTGGCAATGTTGCCGTTGGTGCAATCCATTTGTACGGCGACGGATCGCTTTTTGGAAGTGCGGCTGCCACCGACCAGTTCAACGGCGAATTTTCGTCGTACTCCAGATTCACTGGTGCCTGCTCGTCGATATCGATCGAATCCAACGCTTCAGAAGCCGCCGAACGAATTACTTCGCGTTGAGTAGCGTATGCATTCGCCTGTTCGGACGATTTTGGCAGTGCAGCAACAGAAGCAACCAATAGGCCGAGAATCAGGAATGCGACAGTCAGCCCCTTATAACGATTGAATCGTTCGATCAAAATCGGGTTTGCCGATATTGCGCAAAGCATCATTAGTAATCCCGGTAAAAACCCGGCTGTAAAGAAACAAACCGAAAGAAAGATCAACAGCAAAGAAACTGCCCATAACAACCGCTTAACGCTCTCTTTCATACGATTCTCCACAGGATTCTCAAAATACTGTCCATCACGATTTCTAAATTACTGTTTCTTATTTTGTTATTTGATTGTAAAACGGATCTATATTTTTTATGATAATCTGTTTTATCACAGAATACTAGGCATTTTCCAATTATTCGATGAAATATCCCGATTGACATTTCTATTTATTGTTGTACATTATAAAGTATAGTGGTTATTCTACACACGTGGAGTGCGTATGAAGCGTAAGATTAAATATCATTTCGACAATCTAATGTCCCGTGGAACCGGCGCGCTGATTCTGAGCCTCGCGCTTGCCACGTTCTTTATGATCTGCGTTGTTTCCTTCATCGTCTGGATCACCGATTCCGCCGAAGGAGCCAGTTTTGCAGAGCTCCTTTGGTTGGGCTTTCAACGTTCGCTTGACCCCAGTCTCGTCTGCGACGATAATGGATGCGTCATTTTTGTTTCCTCCATGCTTCTCATTGCTTTAGGCGGCGTATTCATATTCAGCATTCTGATTGGCTTAATCACAAATGGGATTTCCAGAAAACTCTCCGCGTTGCAAAAAGGGCATTCCGCCGTCATCGAAACAAATCACACGGTCATATTGGGCTGGTCCAGTCAGATTTTTACCATTCTTTCCGAGTTGATCAAGGCGAACAGCAACCAAAAGCACGCTTGTATCGTAGTTTTAAGTCCGCTGGATAAGACTGAGATGGATGAGTCGATTCGTCATCGAATCAAGAACCGAAACGGAACTCGAATCGTAACTCGAAACGGCAGTCCGCTTGACCTTGACGATTTGAAACTACTTAGCCTGCAAACCGCGAACTCGATTCTCATCAATGAAAAAGACGACGCAAATGTGATTAAGATTCTACTCGCGCTCGCTCATACACCGATGGTATGCGAGAAGGTCAATACGATTGTTGCAGTTCTGCACGAGAAAAAGAATATTG
>JAYFPQ010000144.1:0-21211 GCA_034927595.1 Christensenella sp. | reverse complement strand
GGCGACCAGCTGCCGTCCGTGCGCGTGTTGTCTCAGGAACTCTCGGTTAATCCCAATACGCTGCAAAAAGCATACAGCGAGCTGGAGCGTCGCGGTATCTGTGTCAGCGCGCCGGGGAACGGGCGTTTTGTCACGGGGGGCGCCGCGCGCATTGTAGGCGAAAGCTTTTTAGAGCGGCTTGGAGAAATCAAAAGAATCAGTGAAGAACTGTATGTTGCGGGGATTCCGTTTGAGCAGGTGCTCGAACAGATCAACTCCGCGTACGGAAAGGGAACGAAGGATTGAACGTATGATAAAAGCACGAAAGTTGACGAAGCGCTTTGGCGAAGTAGAAGCACTCGTAAACCTCAACTGCAACATTCCGCAGGGGTGCATCTACGGGCTCGTCGGCGCAAACGGCTCTGGTAAGAGCACGTTTCTGCGGCTCTGCAACGGCATCTACCAGCCGGATGAAGGCAACATTTCCATCAACGGCGGGGAGGTTTTTGACAACCCGTCGGTCAAAGAACATTGCGTCTTTGTGCCAGACGATCTGTATTTTTTGCCGCAGAGCAATCTCAACCGCATGATGCAGCTCTACGAGTCCATGTATCCGTTTTTCTCGAAGGCGCGCTACAAGGAACTCTGCGCAGCGTTTAAGCTCAGCGCAACAAGGCCGTTGAATACCTTTTCAAAGGGCATGCGCCGTCAGGCCGCGACGATTCTCGCGCTTTCGGCCATGACGGATTATGTGTTTTTTGACGAGACATTCGATGGTCTCGACCCCGTGATGCGCAATCTCGTAAAGGGCATGCTCTACGACGAAGTGCTCGAACGCGGCTGCACCGCGGTGGTCACGAGCCACAGCCTCCGCGAACTGGAGGACACCTGCGACCAGCTGTCGCTGCTCTACGAGGGCGGCATCGTGTTTGAAAGCGACGTGCAGAACCTAAAGACCACGCTCTTTAAGGTGCAGGTCGCATTTTCGCAGGAATATGACCGCTCGATGTTTGACGAACTCGATATCCTCGCGTTCAACAAGCAGGGGAGTGTTTCGAACCTGATTATCCGCGGCGACAGCGCAAAGTGCAAGGCAATCATCGCCGCGAAAGATCCGCTGATTCTGGAAATCCTTCCGCTTACGCTGGAAGAGGTTTTCCTATATGAAATGGAAGCGCTCGGCTATTCGTTTGAAGAGCCGGCTGCGAAAGGAGGCGCCCGCGCATGAAACCCTACTTGGAAACCACTCGAAGATTATCGCGAATTGCGTTGATTTTGCTCGTACTCAGCGTTGTATCGAGCATCATCCTCACCATACATACTGCATGAACCAATATCTCAACTCCATACCCAGCTTTTCCAAGATGTTCCTGCCGCAGATTATCTACATGTTCGTCGGCGGCGTCGTGCTTGCGCTGGATGGATTCTCCTTCCTCAACAAGCGCTCGGACAGCGATTTTTACCATAGCCTGCCGATCTCGCGCAAGCGCTTCTTCTGGGCGATTACCCTCGCGGCGCTGACCTGGCTTGCGGCAACGGTGCTCGCCAGCGTGATTTCCACCGTGCTCGTCTTTACGTTAACGCGTACGCCGTTTGTGCCGACCTATGTGATGATCTCTGTTCCGTTCTTCGTGGTCGGCGGCATGCTGGTGTTTGCCGCAACGAGTATCGCGATGATGCTCACGGGAACGTGGATATCGAACATCGCCATGACGCTGGTGGTTCTTGGTCTGCCGCGCTTCATTCAGTTTGTTGTTGCGCGCGGTCTACTGGCGCGTTTCAGCATGATGAACTGGCTCGACCTGCCCTGGTATCTTTCTCCGGTGTCGAACATCGCAACCGGACAGATTCTGTCGTTTACCCACTCCATGGTTACGGTTCAGCTTTACCAGCTGCCGAACATCGCGTACTCGTTGGTGCTTGTTGTGCTGGAGTTGATTCTCGCGCGTGTCCTCTTTGTGCGGCGCCCCTCGGAGCTTGCCGAACACAACGCCAAGAGTGCAAAGGTGCAGACGCTGTTTGCGTGTCTAACGGTGTTTCCGGTTGCAATTCTGTTTGCTTCCGGCGCGATCAAGCCAACCGCACTCAATCTTCTGATTGTCGGCGCGGTTATCGTAGCCATTTACGCAATCTATCAGATTGTCGTGTTCCGAAATTCGCAGAAGGTGCTGCGTTCCATGCCCTGGGCGGCGATTCCCATCGCACTGGCCGTGCTGCTGTTCTACGGAATCCAGATTCCGTTCAACGCGGCAAAAGCCGACATTCCGATGATTCAGGACGTTGCTTACGTTTCGTTTCCGGGTTCCAACCGTTCGAATGGCGGCGCGGCGCCCTATGAAGAGATTCAGGTGTCGAAGATCCGGTTTACCGATCAGGAACTTAAAAACTACGTCCTCACGGCGCTGCGGGATAACGTAGCTTCGTTGAACCCGCATGGTTATGTGAGCATGGACAGCTACGATTCGTTCTCAACCTACGAACCGGTGACGATTGGGCTCAACAATGGCCGCACGATCCGGCGCATCCTCTGGTTCAATAGCAGCAATACGCTCAACGCGCTGCGTGACGAGAATCCGGAGTACGCCGAAGCAATCCGCGCGCTGCCGCCGGAGGATTCCATCTGCTACTTGCAGTCCTACGATCCCTACAATCCGAAGTATCAGGATGTAAAGCCGATTATGGAAGCGTATTACGACGATATCGCTTCGACGGGATACATCCCGAACTGGATGTATAATCAGCACTCTGAGAACGAGGACTTCAATCTTGACGGCAAGCAGTCCTACGGTTCCATTAATCTGGTCGGGTATGTCGGCGACCGTCGGTATACGGAGTATTACGATATCCGTCGAGAGACGACCAACGCCGCAACCGCATGGATGAGCTGGCACAACGAAAAGAGCTCGGATGAGTTCTACGATATCCTCAAGCAGATCGGTGCGAAGGCGGACACCTTCTCCTCGCCGGAGGAATACCTCAACGGAACCTTCACGTTCTATAACGTACCGGCGACGAATGGGTCCAAACAGACTAGCAATATCTACTACAACCGTTCCGCATCGGATCAGACCGAGCTGAATACGCCGTTTGCACCGGTGGCGACCGAACTGATTGAGATTCTCTCCCGCAGCAAGCCGACGACGGACCCGAACTCGCTGAACTGCTACTTTAGCTGGAGCGGGCGCGCGCTGGACGGAAAAGGCTCCTATATCGGCGCGGAAGAGATCGCGAAACAGCAGGCTTCCTATGGTAATGCAATGGCGAGCGGGGATGTACTCTTTACATCCTGGGGGAATTCCATGTATTTTGCCAGCGATGGAAGCGCGATTCAATACATGAGCGTTGGAACGGTCGTTTCCTACAATCCCTGCTACCGCTCGTTCTCCGCAGAGGACGAAGCCCGCGTGATCGAATTGCTCAAACAGTGGCAGGAGATTCAGCGGGAAGTGCAGTTCAACTACAACTACGGTGATGGAAGTGGCATCGTTGCTCCGGCGGAAACTTCTGTCGATCACTACATCGAAGCAACGCCGACGCCCGCCCCGTAAGGCGCGCGTGATCCGGCAAGCAATACAAAATGATACGGAAGCGCCGGCGCGTAAGAAGCGCTCCGGCGCTTCTCGTTTATCGGCTCGCGTGCTATAATATAGGCCTTATGAACTAAAAGCTAATGAACATAAAAGCTTTATGAATAAGAAAATCATTACAAACAAGTAAGCCATATAAACGAACGCTGGAGGGAACGATGGAACACCAACACCGCTGTTTTTGGGTCAACGAACAGAGCGAACTGTATTGCTCCTACCACGATGAGGAGTGGGGCACCCCGATCCACGACGACGAGAGCATGTATGCGTTATTTCTGCTTGAGCTGTTTCAGGCAGGGCTTTCCTGGATCACGCTCTTGAAAAAACGCGAGGCGTTTCGCGCGGCGTTCGACGGATTCGACGTAAACAAGATTGCCCGCTACGACGAAGAAAAGATTCTCTCGCTCCTGCAGGACCCGGGCATCATTCGCAGCCGGAATAAGATTGAGGGAGCGATCTGTAATGCGCGCGCCGTGTTGGAGATTCAGCGCGAGTTCGGCTCGTTTTGCAATTATCTTTGGAGTTTCTCCGACGGTAAGGTTGTACTGAATCCGAACGAGGGATTTCGAACGACCAGCCCGCTTTCCGACCGGATCACTGCGGACATGAAGCGCCGCGGCATGAAATATGCCGGATCGGTAACGATCTATTCGTTTCTGCAGGCGGCGGGCATTGTGAACGACCACGAGCAAACCTGCTTTCGCTATCCGCAATTGATGGTAGAAGCCGGAGCGGACGGCGTCCGATACGAGTGATTCTTTTTTATAGAATAGTACACCATCTACAAACAGGAGGCCAAAGTTGGGCGATTTTTTATGGACGGATGCGTCCATTCGTTGGATGCGGGACGCGGCGAACGAGAGCCGTTATTATCAAACCATTGCGCAGCAGATTGCCGCGTACCTGCCCCCGTCGACACGTGTATTCGACGCGGGCGGCGGGATGGGCGATCTGGCGCGCTGGCTTTCGTACCACGTGGAGCATGTTACCGTGATGGAGCGCGACCCAAAGGCGGCTGCCTCCGTTCGCGCGCTCTGCCCGCCGAACGTAACCGCCATGCTTGGGGACGTGTTCACCTACCTGCCGGATCGACAGTTTGACGCGCTGGTGCTCTGCTTCTTCGGAAGAGCAAACGAAATATTGCCGCTGGCGCGCGAGCTCACGAGCGGCAAGACGTTTGTCATTCAAATGGCCGAAGCTGGTACAGGCTTTTCGCTGGATGCGCAAGCAAAGCACGGCGAAACTATTGCGGACGCAGAGCGCGCCCTTCAAGCGGAGGGAGTTGCGTACTCGAAGGTTGCGTTTGAAATAGAGCATGGTCAGCCGCTGCGCTCGATAGAAGAGGCAATTGCGTTCTTCTCGCACTATTCCAAACGCGAAGTCACGCGAGAAGATATCGAAGCGCGGCTGACGAAGACGGACAACGCGGAGTTCCCGTTTTACGTACCGCAGCGTCGAAAGTTGGCCATGCTGGTGTTCGACGCGCTCAAAGCCGGCCCTCGTTAGAGGAGGATTCCTCGATGAAAAGGTGCTTACAGGAGATTTTCAGCGCAATTTCTTCCGGCGAACCGGCGGCGCTCGTAACCATCGTCGAAAAGCGCGGCAGTACGCCGCGCGGCGTTGGTACCGCGATGGTCGTCCGGCTGGACGGATCGCAGGAGGGCACCATCGGCGGCGGCTCGATGGAAGCACGTGTGCGAAGCGACGCGCTCGCGCTGCTGCGACTGCGCCAAAGCGCCTTTCGAACTTATACCATCGACGCCGGAAATCCGACCGACCCAAACTCCGTAACCGTTTTAACTCGCGTGTTCTCTGGCGACCGGGATCGAAAGATGATCCATCGCGCGCTCAACGAAATGGTACGGGAGAAGGGCTATCTGGTCTGCACGCTAGAGCAGGAAAGCATCGGCGAGACAGAGTATGTTTCCGAGCAGGAGGCAAAAGAGAACCCTGCGTTGCAACCCTGGCTGGACAAAGCGCCCGCGTTCACGACCCAGTCGCCGCGTCGCTGGTTGGACGCGCTTGTTACCGCGCCGCGCGTCTTCGTGTTGGGCGGCGGGCACGTTGCGCAAGCGTTGGTGCCCGTGCTGGCGCTGCTGCACTTGCGCGTTTGGGTCATTGAGGATCGCGAGGAACTCTGCGACAGCGCGCGATTTCCGCTGGCAGAGCGGGTGCTCTGCGAGCGGTCGGATCAGGTGCTCGAAGAGCTGGATTTGACGGAGCAGGATGGAATCGTGTCCTTCGTACGCGGGCGGGGAATGGAGCTTCAAACGCTGGCGTCGGCGCTTCGCACCAAGGCGGGCTATATCGGCAGCATCGGCAGCCGCGCCAACGCACGGCGCATGCGCGACGAGCTGATCTCCTATGGCTTCTCGGCGGAACAGGTGGCGCGCATCCACGCGCCGGTCGGGCTGGAAATCGGCGCGGAGACACCGGAGGAAATCGCGGTCAGCATTGCGGCTGAGTGGATTGCCTGCCGACATAAATAAACGACGGAATCAGCGAGCGCGCACCTTGTTCAGCAGGAGCGTTCATGGTATCATGGTATAATGTATAAAGGTTCGGCGACTTTATGCAACAAAATAGAGCCGCGCGAGAACAAAGATACGGAGATTGAAATGCAGTTATACGACCTACACACCCATACCAATATGTCCGACGCGGACTTTTCCGTGGAAGAACTCATCGAAGTTGAACAGAAACAGGGGCACATCCTCGGCGTATCGGATCATTTTTTTTGCTGCGGCATCTACACGCTCCGCGAGGTAAACGCCTATCTGGATGTGCTTTGCCAATACTCTGTCTATCGCGGCGCGGAAGTCAATATGGAACACCGGTTCAACCTGCCGGACGAGCTGGACGATCGGCTCGATTACGTGATTGCCAGCGTGCACAGCATGCCGGACGGGCGCGGCGGGTTCGTTCCGCTGAACGACTATTTCCGCAAGCGCTCCGGACATTCGGATCATTATGAAAAGAATTATTCCTCCGATATGAATCGGTATTATCTTGCTTACATCATTCAAATGATGGAAAAGACGTTTTCGACTCAGCGCGTCGATATTTTAGGGCACTCGACCGTGCTGCCCTGCTACGACGAGCTATATGGAACGAAATTCCTGGATCAGTGGGAGGACGCGGTGATCGCGTTATGCGCAAAGCATCAGGTCGCCATCGAAATCTCCGGGCTCTGGCGCGCGCCGGGCATCGATATGCTTCGTAAGGCGAAGGAGGCTGGGCTGAAGTTCTCCATGGGCAGCGATTGCCACCGGCATTTGCAGATTGGCGATCTGTCCTATCCGGAGCGGATTGCCGAAGAGCTCGCGCTGACCGAGGAAGACTTTTTCAAGCCGAAGCGCGAATTGAGACTCGATTACTAACAGAACATCATTCTTCATAATAAAATAGTAAATTGATTGACCGATCTGGCCGGGAGGGAACGCATGCGAAACATCCGGGTTGCCATTTGGGGATTTGGTGCAATGGGCGGCGGAATCGCGAAGGTGCTGCTGGAGAAAACGGGCGTGGAGATCACGGGCGTTTGCGACCTGCACCCGCAGCGCGTTGGCAAGAGCATCTATACACTTTTGGACGCGGAGCGCGGTGATCGGCCGGACGTGCTGGTGACTGACGACATCGACGCGGCGCTACCGGAGCGCGGCGCGGACGTCTGCATTGTCGCGACGGACTCGTTCACGCGGGACGTGTATCCAAAGCTGCTTCGCGTACTTCAGCGCGGGGTCAACGTGATCAGCACCGCGGAGG
This sequence comes from Christensenella sp., assembly GCA_034927595.1. GTDB lineage: Bacteria > Bacillota > Clostridia > Christensenellales > CAG-138 > UBA7703. Next base: position 13,880 of record JAYFPQ010000144.1, on the reverse strand, counting down.
AGATGAGTTACCCCGCTGCGAAGGAACCGCTGCTTGCAAGGGAGATTGACCGCGTTGCAAAGGAAAACGGCGTGACCGCTCTGGGTACAGGGATCAATCCCGGCTTGATGATGGATCTGCTCGCCATCTGCCTGACGGGCTGCATGACAAACGTCGACAAAGTCATCTGCAAGCGCGTTAACTCGCTCTCGCCGTTTGGCCCGCTGGTGATGCAAGAGCAGGGAGTCGGCTTGACGCTCCGCGCGTTTGAGGAAGGCGTTCGAAACGAGGAGATTGCGGGGCACGTCGGCTTTGCCGAAAGCATCGGCATGATTTCGAAAGCGCTCGGCTGGAAGCTCGATTATTTTGATCAGCAGATGGAACCGATTTTGACCAATGTCGACCGCAAGTCGCCCTACGGATTCGCGAAGAAGGGCAACGTTGCGGGCGTGAACATGACGGGGCAGGGGTATGTCGACGGCGAGGTCAAAATCGACATGATCCATCCCCAGCAGATAGAGCCGGAACTCGGCGGAACGCACACGGGGGACTACATCACGCTCGAAGGCACGCCGCCGGTCAACATGACGATTCAGCCGGAGGTCAACGGCGGAATCGGTACCATCGCGATGTGCGTCAACATGATTCCGCACGTGATCAACGCGCGCGCGGGGCTCAAGACGATGATCGACCTGCCCGTTCCGCACGCGATTATGGGCGACATGCGCGAGCAGATTGAGGAAGGGTTACTGGATTAATCAAACACGGTGAGGATAGCACAATGGCAAACAAAGGCGATTGGGTACGAATTCACAGCGTGATTTTGCAGCCGGGCGAGCGAGCGGCGACGGTTCCGGAGGACACGAAACAAGTGCCTCTGGAGCAATGGACAAAGGGCTATTTACAGGCGAACGCCGCGCTGGGCGAAGAGGCGAGCGTCGTCACCCGCACCGGACGACTGGTTTCGGGTACGCTCGTGGACGAAACACCGCATTATACGCATAGCTTTGGCGATTTTGTGCCGGAGTTGCAGCAGGCGGGAGACGAGGCGTTTCGCTTTCTCTTTGGAGGGCACTGCGAATGACACGGGACAACAGCTATTCCGCCGTACTGGCGCGCAAACCGGAGATCATTCGAAACGCGGTTGGCGTCGACTATTCCCAGTTCGAGAGCGGCTCCATCGCGTTTGATTACGAGGGCATGATGGCGTCCACCGGTTATACGCTGGAAGACGTCATCGAAATACAGCGCGGGTATGCCATCGGCAATACGCCGCTGATCGAACTACACAACATCACATCTCTTGTTCGAACCATCAGCAAAACCGGATATGGCGCGCGTATCTTTATTAAGGACGAAGCGGCGAACCCCAGCGGCAGCTTCAAGGTGCGCCGCGCGGCAACGAGCATTCACCACGCAAAGCGCATGGGTTACCCCGGCGCGCTTTCGGCAACGAGCGGCAACTATGGCGCGGCGGTTGCGAGCTGCTGCGCAAAGAGCGGGTTAAAGTGTATCGTTGTGCAGGAATGCTACGATTCGCGCGGGGTCGGCCAGCCGGAGATCATTGAAAAAGCGCGCAAGTGCGAGGCGCTCGGTGCGGAGGTCGTTCAGCTATCGGTCGGACCGGAGCTGTTCTATACCGTGCTGCGCATGCTCGAAGACACAGGCTATTTCAATGCATCGCTCTACACCGCGTTTGGCATTGCGGGAATCGAAACGCTGGGCTATGAATTAGCCGAGCAGTGCCGCGCGCAGATTGGCAAGGACCCGGATGTGGTCGTCTGCACGAACGCGGGCGGCGGGAACCTGACCGGTACGGCGCGGGGACTGCACAAAGCGAACTGTTTTCCAGATATCGTCGCCGCCAGCGTGAACTTAAAGGGCCTGCACATGGCGAGCGACACGCAGTTTAACAAAAAATCGTTCACCACCGGACACACGGGATTCGGCATGCCGTTTTCCACCTGGCCGGATCGAAGCGACGTACCGCGCAGCGCGGCGCGTCCGCTTCGCTATATGGATCGCTACGTCACCGTCCGCCAGGGTGAGGTGTTCTACACGACGGAACTGCTCGCGCGGCTGGAAGGAATTGAGCGTGGACCTGCGGGCAACACGAGCCTCGCCGCGGCGATTTCGCTTGCGCAGGAACTACCAGAGGATGCGATTGTCGTCGTTCAGGAAACGGAGTATACCGGTGCGGGCAAGCATGGCAGCGCGCAGCTTTCGTTTGCGCGGCAGAACGGCATTCGCGTTTCGCTTGGCAACCCAAAGGACGAGGTGCCCGGCGAGAGCATCGTGCTCCCCGCGCATCCATCGCTGCTTCGCGCGGAGGAAGTCGATCTCGACCACATGCGCCGTTCGCTGATTACCCACGCGGCGGAGACGATTTCACACACGCTGACGAACGAGGATATAGAATTTCTTGCGCAGGAAACAAAGTCCTGCGAAGCGTTCGTGCGCGAAGCGCTGAACTAAGCATATCATCCACTCGATTTTCTTCGGGAGGTTCAAACTTTTATGATCAAACGGGAAGACGATTTTTCGCAACGGCGCGCGCATCTGGCGAACCTGAGCGACGACGAGCTCAAGTCGCGCTTTTGGGCGCTGACGGAGCAGCTGGTCGATCCGCTCCTCGCTCTGGCGCAGGAGAACACCTCGCCCGCCATCGAGCGGAGCGTGCTGCTGCGCATGGGCTTTTCCTCGTTAGAAGCGAAGGCGATTGTCGACGGCTGCATGGAGCGCGGCCTGCTCGGGCACGGAGCGGGCAACGTGGTCTACCGCTATGCCAAACAGAATAATCTGCCAATTCGCGACGCGGGGCTTGCGCTGATGAATCCGGCGAAGCTGGACGAGGCTGCGAAGCTGTTTGGAGGTGTCAGATGAGCGAGTATCGCTTGCCGCCGGACGAAAATATCGACGTTTCAAAGATTCTCGAAGACTTGGAGCACTACCGTCCCCGTCGTCGGGGCTGGACGTGGCGCGAGCCCGCGCCGAACCTGACGATGGGGCCGTTTATCTACCGGGATTGCAGCAAGCCCCTCAAGGACGGCGTTCCGCTACCGCCCGCGCACTATTTTGAAAACGTCGACCCGCAGCCGATGCCGGTTATCACAACCGAAATCGCGAGCGGGCGCTTTGAGGACGACATTCGCCGCATGCGCATGGCCGCGCACCATGGTGCGGATCACATCATGGTGATTCGCACCTCCGGCCAGAGCCATTTTGACGGACTGATCGAGGGAACCCCGCAGGGCAGCGGCGGTGTGCCGATTTCGCGCACGCAGGTGCGCGCGCAGCGAAAAGCCCTTGATCTCATCGAGGACGAGGTCGGCCGCCCGATCAATTACCATAGCTACGTCAGTGGCGTGGCTGGGCCGGACATTGCGGTCATGTTCGCGGAGGAGGGCGTCAACGGCTGCCATCAGGACCCGCAGTACAACGTGATCTATCGAAACATCAACATGGTGCGCTCGTTCGTAGACGCGGCGGAGAGCAAGCAGCTCATCAAATGGGCAAACATGGCGCAGATCGACGGTGCGCACAACGCAAACGCGACTGCGCGGGACGCCTGGAAAGTCATGCCGGAATTGATGGTGCAGCATGCAATCAACGCGCTCTATAGCAGCAAGGTCGGCGTGCCCAAGGGGAACATTTGCCTCTCCACCGTACCGCCGACGGCAACGCCAGGGCCCTGCGTCTATATGGATCTGCCGTATGCGGTTGCGCTGCGTCGGCTCTTTACGGGCTACCGTATGCGCGCGCAGATGAACACGAAATACATCGAGTCCAGCACGCGCGAGGCAACGGTGACGCACGTGCTCAACATGGTGGTCAGCAAGCTCACGAGCGCGGACATTCAGTCTACGATTACGCCGGACGAGGGGCGAAACGTCCCCTGGCATATGTATAACATCGAAGCCTGCGACACCGCCAAGCAGACGCTGGTCGGCCTCGACGGCTTGATGGACATGGTCGAACTCAAACAGGATGGCTATCTGGAAGAAAAAGCACGGGAGTTGACCGAGCGTGCCGTGCTGTTTCTGGAAGAGATGGTCGGGCAGGGCGGCTATTTCGCCGCGGTTGAGCGAGGCATGTTCGTGGACAGCGGGCTGTTTCCGGAACGCAACGGCGACGGCATCGCCCGAAAGATCGAGGCCGGCATTGGCGCGGGCACGGTGATCAAACGCGAAGCGGACTACATGGCGCCCGTTACCGCGCATTTTGGACGCAACAACGTTGCCCAATACGGCGGAGACCCCACCAATCCCGGCGCACTGATCGGCGGCTGCACGCTCGAATGCCCGGAGAAGATCGCCTACATCGACGAGCTGGACGAGGACGACAACGTTTATCTGCGCATGGACGCGGTCAAGGACTATGCGCAGCCAAACGCGAAGAAGCTAAAGCCGGAGATGGAGTGGCTTGCGGACGGAACGGTGATGCTCACGCTCTGCTTCCCGACGGAGCAGAAGATTGCGGAGGCCGCTGCGGTGGAATGCGCAAAGCGCATGGGCTTAAAAGACGTCGCCGTGATATCCCGCGAGGTGCTGCACCGCGCGGAGGGAACGCGCATCGAACTCAAGGGCAAGGTCGATTTCGACATCGACATTGCGTCGTTTGTGATTCCGGAAGAACCGGTGCTGCTGGGCGAGGAAGCACTGCGCGCCGCAATCGATCAAAAACCCATGCGCGTGGTCTGCGGAACCATCGGCGAGGATGAGCATTCGGTTGGCTTGCGGGAGATCATCGACATCAAGCACGGCGGCATCGAGAAGTACGGAATAGAGGTGCACTATCTCGGCACGTCCGTTCCGCCGGAGAAACTCGTCGGCGCGGCGATCGAGCTCAACGCAGACGCAATTCTCGCGTCCATGATCATTTCGCACGACGACATCCACTATAAAAATATTGCGCGTATCGACCGCATTGCGCGGGAGATGGGCGTTCGCGACAAGCTAATCTTTGTCGCGGGCGGAACACAGGTGGAGCATGAGGCGGCAAAGGCCGCGGGCGCGGACGCGGGCTTTGGCCGGGGAACGCACGGAAACCACGTGGCGACGTTCCTCGTGCAGGAACGCGAACGCCGCGGCGAGTAAATCGATGCACGCCGACGTCTTGATTGCGGAAATCGGCTCGACGACCACGCTGGTCAGCGCGTTCGACCTGAATTCTGCGCCCCGTTTTCTGGGGCAGGGGCAGGCGGCAACGACCGTGCTAGAGGGTGACGTTCGCATTGGCCTCACGCGCGCAATCGAACAATGCAAACAGAATCTTCACGCCGAATCAATCCAATTCGACGAGCTGCTGGCGTCGTCCTCCGCCGCGGGCGGGCTAAAAATGTGTGTCCATGGGCTGGTCTACGACATGACCGTTCGCGCGGCAAAGGCGGCGGCGCTCGGCGCGGGCGCGGTTGTACGCCAGACCACGGCGGGAAAGCTGACCCAGAGCGACATGACGGAGCAGCGGGTGATTCGTCCGAACCTGATTCTGCTCGCGGGCGGAACGGACGGCGGCGAACGCGAAACCGCGCTCTACAACGCCGAACTTCTCGCAAAGCATGGAACGGGTGCGCCCGTACTCTACGCGGGCAACGCTCAGAATCAAAGTGCGGTGAAAACCATCTTTGGAAACGCGGGCGTTCCCGTTTATCTCACGGAAAACGTCTATCCACGACTGGATGCGCTGAATATTGAGCCGGTTCGAAAGCAGATTCACGCCGCGTTCGAGCGGCATATCGTTTCCGCACCAGGCATGGAGCACATTCGCGATCTGGTCGGCGGCACGATTCTGCCGACGCCGGGCGCGGTGATGGAAGCGGCGATGCTGCTCTACGAGGAGATTGGCGACCTATTGGTGCTGGACATCGGCGGCGCGACGACGGATGTGCACTCCGTGACCAACGGGTCGGAGGAGATTGCGCGACTGCTGACCACGCCGGAGCCGTTTAACAAGCGCACGGTCGAAGGTGATTTGGGTCTCTATGTCAACGCGCATTATCTCGTGGAGCAGATTGGCGAACAGAAGCTCGCGCATGAGCTGGGCATCCGTATGCCGGAAGTGATGCAGCGGTATTGCCCGATACCGGAAACCGATGAGCAGTTTTTACTGACCTCGCGGCTCTGCCTCGAAGCGGGGCTGACCGCGATCTCCCGCCACGCGGGACGACTGCGGCATTATTACACGCCGCAAGGACGCGCAACCGCCGCCGAGGGAAAGGATCTCTCGCTCGTTAAGACAATCGTCGGTACGGGCGGCGCGCTGACGCGCCTGCCGGAGCGGGAACGTATTTTGCGCCAGCTTGCGGACTGCAACGCGGGCGGGGCGATGCTCTACCCAAAACCCGGAACCATGCGCCTCGCGTTTGACGAGCAGTATATCATGGCATCGCTGGGCGTTCTGGCAAAGACTTGTCCGTACGCCGCAAAGGAACTCCTGATGAAATCGTTGCGCTTTGTTTAGGCGTGCTCTGTTGAAAGGCTGACCCTATGGCAAACTACCCGCAGATCTGCGCCGATTTAAAGAAAATCAAACACAATGTCGATATGCTTTGCGCGCTTTGCGCGGAGTACGGTGTTTCCGTTGCCGCGGTGACGAAGGTCGTCTGCGCGGACGAGCGGATTGTCCGCGTGCTCGAACACAGCGCGGCAACCATGCTGGCCGATGCGCGAACGGAAAATCTCGCAAAATTGAATACGAAAAAGCCGAAGCTTTTGCTGCGCGCGCCCTCACCGGAGGAAGCGACGGAAACGGTGGAACTCGCCGAGATCAGCCTCGTTTCGGAAATCGAGACTATTTGCGCATTGGGAAGCGCCGCCAGATCAGCTGGAAAAGTGCACAAGGTTATATTAATGATCGATCTGGGTGACCTGCGGGAAGGGCTGCTGTTTCTCAACCGAGAGCAGATCTACGCGGCGGCGGACGCGGCGGATGCGGAACCCGGTATTGAACTCTACGGAATTGGAACGAACCTGACCTGCTATGGCGCGATCATTCCGGACGAAACGAACCTCGGCGTGCTCTGCGACATTGCGGACGAACTTCGACTGCGAACCGGCCTGCCGATTCCGATTGTCTCCGGTGGAAACAGCAGCTCCATCGGGCTACTCAAGCGCGGACTGGTGCCGGACTGCGTGAATCACCTGCGGCTCGGCGAGTCGATTCTGCTGGGCAACGACACCGCCGCCTGCCGCGTGCTCAACGGTCTCTATGGTGACGCGTTTACGCTCTCGACCCAGTTGATCGAGGTGCAGCGCAAGCCCTCTGTGCCAATTGGCGAAAGCGGGGCAAACGCCTTTGGCGAGCACCCGACGTTCGAAAGCCGTGGTGAGCAGATTCGCGGCATCTGCAAGATCGGTCGGCAGGACACGGTTGCGGACGGGCTGACGCCAAGGGACGAGCAGATCAAGATCATTGGCGCGAGTTCCGACCACCTGATTGTCGATTTGACACGCGCAAAACCCTACCGCGTGGGGGACGTGCTGGACTTCACGCCGGACTATGGCGCGCTTCTTCGGGCGTATACGAGCCCCTATGTCAAACGAACCTACATCGAATAATCGAAAATAGCGCAAGAAGAAACGGACAGCTTGATCGGCTGTCTGTTTGTGTTTCTTGTGTTAATTATGAGGAGTAATGTCCTAATTTGAGGAAAGCGCGGCACAGATCCTGTTGAGTCCTTCTTTGAGCACGCTTCTGGGGCAGGCGGCGTTGACGCGCATATGGCAGCTTCCGTTGTCGACAAAGTCCTCGCCAAATTGAACGAACACGCCCGCGCGGGAGATGCGCTCCTTGAGCGCTTGCTCGTCGTCGCAGTAGGCGCGAAGGTCGACGAATGCAAGGTACGTTCCCTCCGGAATGCGGAACACGGCGTTCGGCAGCTTGTCCGCGAGCAGCGCGCGCATCATCGCGAAGTTGCCGTCTAGATAGGCGCGCAGTTCCTCCAGCCAGTCCTCGGATTCGTCGTAGGCGGCCATGCTCGCGTCAATCGAAAGCGCGCCGGGGTGCCCGCAGTAGGCGCTGTGCGAAAGTTCCGCCCGAATGCGCGCGTTGGGAACGATGACGTGCGCATGGTTGTTTCCGGCGATGTTAAAGGTCTTGCTGGGGCTCGTGCAGGTCAAAAGACGCTGCTCGTCGGGAAACAGCATCGCGATGGGGAGATGCGCCTGACCAACGCGGGTTAAATCCGCGTGAATCTCGTCGCTCACGAGAAACACATTGTACTTTTGGCAGAGCTCGCCAATTTTTAATAGCTCGTCCCGTGCAAACACGCGCCCCGTCGGGTTATGCGGGCTGCAGTGCAGAAACATTGTGCAGTCCTCACGCGAGAGCTGCCGCTCCAGATCGTCAAAGTCGATGGTCCAGTAGCCATCCTGCTCTTGCATGCGCGAATAGATGGCCTGCCGGTTCTGGCGGCGCACCGCCGCGTCAAATGGACGGTAGGCGGGGGTGAGTAAGCAGACCGAGTCGCTGGGGCTAGTGAGCTGCTCCACAGCGGCGTACAGCGCGGCGACGACACCCGCGGAGAAGATGACACTCTCCGGCGAAACCGTCCAGCCAAAGCGACGCTGCATCCAGCTGGAAACGCTCTGCTTGCAGTCGTCGCCGAAGATGGAGTAGCCGAGGATGCGCCGGTCGAGGCGCTTGCGCATGGCGGCGAGAATCGGCGGGGCAACGGCAAAGTCCATGTCCGCCACCCAAAGGGGGATGTGTTCTTCGGGCAGGAACGGGTTCACCGCAGCGCCTGCTTCGTATTTTAGACTATGCGTATCCGCGCGGTCGATCAGCTCGTCAAAGTTGTACTTCATCATGAAACGTTCTCCAATGTATGTAATGAAACCGGCGCGCGTAGGCGCCTTCCTCAGTATAGTCAAATCGTGAAAGAATTGCAAAATCGTTTGTAATGTTATTAACAACGCTTGCAAAGTTAATCCGGCTTGCTATAATGGTAACGTATAGACTGTGAGGTGATGAACGTGAACAAAAGCGTGTATTCGCTCGTGTTGTCGGACGAAATCGTTCAGGAGATCGACCGGCTGGCGTACGAAGCGGGCGCGAGTCGCTCGGCAATGGTAAACCAGATTCTGGCGGACAGCGTTCGCTATACCACGCCGGAGAAGCGCATGCGCGAGGTGTTTTCGGCCATCGAGCAGATGCTCATGGGCAGCGTGTTCGAGCCGCAGTTGCAGCCGTCCGAATCGATGTTCTCGCTGCGCAGCGCGCTCGACTACAAGTACAATCCGAGCGTGCGTTACAGCGTGGAGCTCTATCGAAACGCGCTGCCGATGCTCGGCGAACTGCGCGTCTCCATCCGGAGCCAGAACAGCGCGCTCGTGCTGGCGCTGCTCCAGTTTTTTAAACTCTGGACGCGCATCGAGACCGCCTACATCGGGCGCGTGGAATGCGCCATCGAGGACGGGCGCTATGTTCGAAAGCTCCGTCTTTCGGAAAACAGCCAGCCGACAAACGAGCAGATTGGCGAGGGAATCGCGGGGTATATCAACCTGCTGGATTCCGCCATGAAACTGTATTTTCAAAACAGCAACGAACCCGCCCTGGCGATGGCGAGCGTGGAAAAGCGCTATGTCAGTCACATTCGCGGCGGCGGGATGATACTCTAGAGGGGGAGGATTGATCGGTATGAACGTCAATCAGTTAACACAAAAAAGCATCGAGGCCGTACAGGCCGCGCAGCAGCTCGCCAGCGAACGCGGGAATACCGAGGTTGCGCAGGCGCATTTGGTATACGCGTTACTCGCCCAGCCGGACGGGCTAATCGGCAGCATTCTTTCCGCAACGGGCGTGGAGCTCAATCGTCTGCGTTCGGACGCGGAGCGGGAGGTCGGCGCGCTCGCAACGTACAGCACGGGGTCGAACCCGGATCAGGTGTATATTTCGCAGGATCTCAACAGCGCGCTCAACGAAGCGGAGAAGCGCGCCAAGGAGATGGGCGACCAGTATGTTTCGGTTGAGCACCTGTTCTTAGGCTTGATGAAAAAAGCGAACACGGCGATGAAGAAGCTCTTCGAGACGTACTGCATCAACGAAGAAGCGTTTCTGGAGCAGCTGAAGGTCGTTCGCGGCAGCCGCAAGGTGGACTCGAACAATCCCGAAAGCACCTACGACGTGCTCAACAAATACGGGCAGGATCTTGTGGAACTCGCGCGAAACCAAAAGCTCGACCCCGTCATCGGACGGGACGACGAAATCCGCAGCGTGGTTCGAATTCTCTCACGCAAGAAGAAGAAAAACCCCGTAATCATCGGCGAGCCGGGCGTCGGCAAAACCGCAATTGCGGAAGGGCTTGCGCTGCGCATTGTCCGCGGGGACGTGCCGGACAACCTAAAGGATCGAAAGGTCTTTGCGCTGGACATGGGTGCGCTGGTTGCGGGCGCAAAGTTCCGCGGCGAGTTTGAGGAGCGGCTCAAATCCGTGCTCAACGAAATCAAGGAGAGCGACGGCAAGATCATTCTCTTCATCGACGAGCTGCATAATATCGTCGGCGCGGGCAAAACCGAGGGCGCGATGGACGCGGGCAACCTGCTCAAGCCCATGCTTGCGCGCGGCGAGCTGCACTGCATCGGCGCGACGACGCTGGACGAATATCGCCAGTACATCGAAAAGGACGCCGCGCTGGAGCGCCGGTTCCAGCCGGTGCTGGTCGAGGAGCCAACCGTTGAGGACACGATTTCGATTCTGCGCGGCCTCAAGGAACGCTACGAGGTGTTCCACGGCGTCAAGATTCAGGACGCGGCTTTGATCGCCGCCGCAACTCTGAGCCACCGCTATATTTCGGATCGATTCCTGCCGGACAAGGCGATTGACCTTGTGGACGAGGCCTGCGCGCTGATCAAGACCGAGCTGGACAGCATGCCCGCCGAGCTGGACGCGTCCAGTCGAAAGATCATGCAGCTCGAAATTGAGGAAGCCGCGCTCAAGAAAGAGACGGATAAGCTCAGCAAAGAGCATCTCGAAGAGATTCAGCGCGAACTCGCGGAACTGCGCGCGAGCTTCAACGAAATGAAGGCCAAGTGGGAAAACGAGAAATCCGCCATCGGCAAGGTGCAGAGCCTGCGCGAGGAGATTGAGCGCACGAACGCGGAGATCGCCAAGGCGGAGAGCGCCTACGATCTCAACAAGGCCGCCGAGCTGAAATACGGCAAACTGCCGCAGCTCACCGCCGAACTCGAGCGCGAGGAAAAGCTCGCGGAGACCGGCGTGCACGACACGACCTATCTGCACGACCGCGTGACGGAGGAGGAAATTGCCCGCATCGTCGCGCGCTGGACGGGGATTCCCGTCTCCCGCCTCATGGAAGGCGAGCGCGATAAGCTGCTGCGCCTGCCGCAGATTCTGCATCAGCGAGTGATTGGGCAGGACGAGGCCGTGGATCGCGTCAGCGACGCCATCCTGCGCTCGCGCGCGGGCATTCAGGACCCGAACCGGCCGATCGGCTCGTTCCTGTTCCTTGGCCCGACGGGCGTTGGAAAAACCGAGCTGGCAAAGGCGCTGGCGCAGGCGCTCTTCGACGACGAAAAGAGCATGGTGCGCATCGACATGTCCGAGTACATGGAGAAATTCAGCGTCAGCCGTCTCATCGGTGCGCCTCCGGGGTACGTGGGTTATGACGAAGGCGGTCAACTCACGGAAGCGGTGCGTAGAAAACCGTATGCCGTCGTGCTGTTCGACGAGGTGGAAAAGGCGCATCCGGACGTGCTGAACGTGCTCTTGCAGGTGCTGGCCGACGGGCGCATTACGGACGGACAGGGTCGCACGGTCGATTTCAAGAATTCGATTCTGATTTTGACGAGCAACCTCGGTTCGGACGTGATTCTGGAAGGGATTGACCGCGACGGCTGCATTTCGGACGAGGCGCGAAACCTCGTGCTGCAGATGCTCAAGCAGTCGTTCCGACCGGAGTTTCTCAACCGTCTCGACGAGATCGTGTTTTACCGTCCGTTGACGAAAGTTGATCTTGTGCAGATTGTCGACCTGTTGATTGCCGACCTTGGCAAACGACTCGCCGCTCAGCAGCTCAAGGTCAGCGTCACCGACGCGGCGAAGGAGTACATCGTCGAATCCGGCAGCGACCCGCTCTATGGCGCGCGTCCGCTGAAGCGGTATATCCAGAGCAAGGTGGAAACGCTGCTCGCCAGAGCCATCATTGGCGGCGACATTGCGCCGGATAGCACGCTGACGATCGACAAAAACGAAAACGGCTTGTTCGTGCGCTGAAGCGACAAAACGAAAAACGGCGTCCCGATTCGGGACGCCGTTTGTGCGTTGTTGTGGTTTAAAACGATTCCGGAAACTCCACTTCGGAATACAGCAGGCTGATGGTTAGATCGTCGTACACCAAGAACTCATAGTAGGCGGTGCCGTCCGCGTCGCTGTTCAGCCCGCTCCAGAGGTCGGGGTGCGCGTAGTAGAGGCGAATGGTCGCGACGCCGGGGGTAACGCCGACGAATGCGTTTTCCAGCACGCCGGAAGCGCCAAGCAGCGCGTAGGTTTCGTCGTCACGATAGGTCTGCGTCAGCGCGACCTTGCCGGTGTCTCCCGCGTTCGAACGCGCAATCCAGGTGTAGCCGCTTGATTGATTGCAGGGGAGTGTGTCCACAAAGTTTGGTTCCGGCGGTTTGCGGCAGCCGGAGAGCCCAAGCAACAGAACAATCCCGAGAAGAAATCCCAGGCTCCAGTATCGTTTATTTCGAAGCAGATTTGCTTTCATGATAGCACCCTTTCGAGAACACAAAACGGAAGTACCAGTACACTGCGTCAACCATTTTGGATAAGCGTATTATCGCATATAACACACTCAAGTTCAACCTATCTATCGCTAATTCATCAATCGTTCGAAAATACGCAGAAAAAGATGAAAAAAATATACTATTTACACTTGACGGGTCAAAGAGGATCGTATATAATTCGCACCATAAGCTGTGAAGCGGAGATAACGAGCGAATACGACCTCTCAGAGAGCGGGAGCATGGTGAAAGCCCCGCAGGAAACGATCGTTCAAATGGACCGCCGAGCGCGCAGGGGAAAGCAAGTATCCTGCGACGGGTCGTGACCGTTATATCGCGGGGAATGTGTTGGCATTTCCGCAAAGAGCCCGAACTTGTTCGGGAAACAAGGTGGCACCGCGAGAGCATCGTCCTTGTTTCGGCGTAAGCGCCGTAGCAAGGGCGTTTTTCGTTGCCGGAAAACAAATACTAAAACTAAAAATAATGAAGAGAAAGGACAGTCGTCCGCGGCCAACGGCGGGCAAGGAACAAACCAATGATGACGTACAAAGATTTCACCAATTATGTCAAGCAGTACCCCGATGAAAACGGCCGCTTCGGTGAATACGGCGGAGCCTATCTGCCCCCGCAGCTCGTGCCCGTGTTCCAGGAAATTGACGACGCCTACGAGACCATTTGCCACAGCGCGCAGTTCATCAGCGAACTTCGCCGCATCCGCAAAGAGTTCCAGGGTCGCCCGACGCCCGTTTACCACGCGGAGCGTCTCTCCCGTAAGCTGGGCAAGTGCCAGATTTACCTCAAGCGCGAAGACCTCAACCACACCGGCGCACACAAACTCAACCACTGCATGGGTGAGGGCTTGCTCGCAAAGTTCCTCGGCAAGAAGAAGCTGATTGCGGAGACCGGCGCAGGACAGCACGGCGTTGCGCTCGCCACCGCGGCGGCGTACTTCGGCCTCGAGTGCGATATCTATATGGGCGAGGTGGACATCGCCAAGCAGGCGCCGAACGTAACCCGCATGCGGATGCTCGGCGCGCGCGTCATTCCCGTCTCGCACGGACTCAAAACGCTCAAGGAAGCGGTGGACGCGGCGTTCATGGCATACCTCGGCGAATATGAGGACGCGATCTATTGCATCGGTTCCGTCGTCGGCCCGCATCC
>JAYFPQ010000077.1:0-1680 GCA_034927595.1 Christensenella sp. | reverse complement strand
GGTCGGCGCCGTTCCGTAAAGCATGACTCCATCCGCTCCGTCGAACACGAGCAGATCGTTGCCCATCTCCCCCAGCGACATTGCCCATCCGCTGGTCGGCGAGACCGCAATCTGCTTTGGCGCAAGCGGCGTTTGCAGGTCGAGCACGGAGATTCCACCCCAGGCGCAGGCCGCGTAGAGACGCCCGCCATGTGGCTGAAGATCATAAGTAAAGCCGTCCAACGAGGTCAGCCCTGCTTCCTTTGGATGCAGCGGATCGGTCAGATCGACCGTAAACAGCCCGCTTCCGCCGCCCGCGAGATAGGCGGTTGCGTCCGAGAGCACAACGTCGTAGGCATAGGCCAGCGGGTAGGCTTCCGATACCGTGGCAATCTTCGCGGGGTTGGACACGTCCAGCACCTGCAAGCCCTGCGGCCCGTCCGCCACCAGCGCGTACTTGCCTTCGAGCGCAACGCTTTCCGTATATCCGCTCGTATCGAACGTTCCGGCAATATTCATCTTCGACGGATCGGAAACGTCCAGCACGACCAGCCCGCTAAGCCCGCAGGCGACGTAGAGCTTCCCGTTTTCGCCAACTGTGATGCTTTCGACGAAATCCGGCAAGAGCGGGCTTGTGCCGAGCAGCGCAATCGCCGCCGGGTCGGACACGTCCATTGCGAGCACATGCAGGCCGGAACCGACATAGAGCGTGCTGCCGTCCAGCGCGAGCGCCTTGGTCGTTCCGCCCACCTGACCGACGAGGTTCCAGTCGTCCTGCTCGTCTTCCGCCTTCGCCATCGATGGGGAAACGCTTGGCAACAGCAGCATGCACAACAAGGCTATCATGATTCGGGTCAACCAACGTTTCGAAAACAGTTTTTGCAGCATACAAACCTCCAATGGATTGTACCGTCCGGTTGCCTGCGGACGACAATGCGCCGTCCTTGTATCCTGTTTTTACGAAATTTGTCTGTTCAGCGAAAAGAAGAAAATCACGTGTAAATACAGAGGTTTCTAGCATTCTTATAACATTCTTTTGGATGCTTCACAAGAGTTTCTAAGGGTAAAGTCATTGATTTTACAATTGTCGTAAGTCGAATCCTTCTGTTCGCAAAGAAAAAGACGACCCGGCAGGTCGTCTTTCCGAAAAAACAGTATCTCAGGATTGCCGGTCTTTTGCCATGATGTCCTGAATCACTTCCCCTGCGAGGATGAACCCCGCGACGGGCGGAACAAACGAAACGCTACCCGGCACCTGACGGCGAACGGTGCACTTGCGCTGGGTGCCCGGCGGGCAGACGCAGTTGGTTTTGCAGCTGATCGAGAGATCCTCCGCGGGCTTGATTGCCTCCTCGCGCGAGTAGACCACCTTGAGCGCCGGAATCCCGCGCGCTTTGAGCTCCTTGCGCATGACCCGCGCGAGCGGGCAGACGGAGGTTTTGTAGATGTCCGCAACCTCCAGCCGCGTCGGGTCGAGCTTGTTGCCCGCGCCCATGCAGCTGATCACCGGCGTTCCCGCGGCGTGGGCGCGTTCAATCAGAATCAGCTTGCTCGAAACGGTGTCGATTGCGTCGATGATATAGTCATACACGCTCAGGTCGAATTGCTCCGCGTTCTCCGCGCCGTAAAAGCACTCGTTTGCGATCACCCGGCAACGCGGGTTGATGTCCAGAATGCGTGCTTTCATGACCTCGACCTTCT
>JAYFPQ010000085.1:0-57387 GCA_034927595.1 Christensenella sp. | reverse complement strand
GAGCGTGATGCCGCGCGTATAGCTCTCCTTGGCAAAATCCCGCACCGCCTCCAGATTGAGTTTTGTGCTGTTGCGGGTCAGGTCGGACACGCGCTCAATCGCAACCAGCAGCAGCTCTCTGGTAAAGCGAAACAGCGCCGCGCAGGTGCTCTCCCGCCCGAAGACAAACGCCGTATCGTTTTTTCCAAACACCTCGTCCACGCTGTATCCGCTGCTGGAAATAAACCGCTGCAACGTACCCATCAGCGCATAATACACCTGAATCAACGAACTGCTGCGCGGCTCGTCCCCCTCGTTTTGAACGATCAACGCGCGAATCTCGGCCAACTTTTTCTCGACCGCGGGGACGTCCCCGCTTTGAAGCGCCAGTTGAAGCGCCTCGCAAAGCACGTAAAACGGCTTTGCCCACGCCGTGTCGATGAAGCCGGGCGCCTTCGTCATTGCCGCGCCGGATTTGTTTTGTTCCGCCGCGCGGCGTTTTCGCGCCTCCACGCACTTTTCGAGGCGCTCGTTCAGCTCGTTCGGTTTGATCGGCTTGAGCAGATAATCGTCCGCGCCGAGCCGCAGCGCGCTTCGAATATAGGCGGAATCGTCATACCCGCTGAAAAAGATAACCTGCGCGTCGTTGTTTTCGTCCCGCAGCGTGCGAATCAGCTCGATCCCGTTCAGATAAGGCATACGCACGTCGGTCAGGATGATATCCGGCTGCAACTCGCGCACCATCTGCAAGCCGAGATCCCCGTCGGACGCCTCGCCCGCAATCGTGAGCCCAAGCTCCTTCCAGCGTCCGAGGTGCTTGACTACCTCCCGCGTCCAGGGCTCGTCGTCTATGATCACAACGCTATAGCTGCACATCGTTTCCCTCGCCTTCCTTCACAGCGCGCAGGCGCACGGTGATGCTCGTGCCCGTGTCCGGGCTGCTGTCAATCGTCAGCCCGTAATCCTCTCCGGCAAACATCAGGCGGATGCGCGCGTTGACGTTTGTCAGGCCGATATGCTCCGCCCCACGCAGGGAGGAATCCGTTTCCTTTTCAAGTTCGGCGCGAATCTGCTCCAGCTTTTCGAGCGGAATTCCTACCCCGTTGTCGGTTACGCTCAAAAAGAGGTCGTTCCCGCGTACCTCCGCCGACACGGTCACCGTCCAGCGGCCTGCCCGTTCCGCAAGTCCGTGCTCAAAGCAGTTCTCCACGAGCGGCTGGAGAATCAGCTTTGGCACAAGGTACTCAAAGCAATCCTCCGGCGCGTCAAACGAAAGGTCGAGCCGCTTGCCAAAGCGCAAGTTTTGAATCTGAAGATAGCTTTGCAGATACTTCAGTTCATCGCCCAGGCGAACGCGATCCTTGGAGAAATTCAACGAATAGCGCATGATATCGATCAGGTTCAGCGTAACCTCGTAGATCCCCGGCACGCCGTGCTTCAGCGCCATGCCGCCGACGGCCTGCAACGTGTTGTAGATAAAATGCGGGTTGATCTGCGCCTGCAAGGCGCGTAGCTGCGCGTTTCGCTTCTCAATTTTTGCGATATACTCGCTCGCAATCAGGTTCTGTGTTCGCTCCGCCATGTCCACAAAGCTGTTTTGTAGTAGGCCGATCTCGTCGTCCCGATTGCTGCGCGCGAGATGCTGCGAGCTGTCGAGCCGAATACTGCCCATGCTACCGGCAAGCTCGATCAGCGGTTTGGATAAGAATCTAGCGTACGCCGCCGAAGCAGCAACCGCGGCGAGCACCGCGGCGAGCGCAACCAATATGCCCGCAATCAGCGTTTTTTGAAGCGATGCAACAATCGCCTGATCCGCAACAACCAGCAGGATGCGCAGTTTTCCGCCGTTCACCGCGCGGTAGAACCAGAAGTTCCCGTCCGAAACGGTCTCTCTGGAGTCGCTGCTCGCAATCTGCTGCATGACTTCGAGCGACCGCTCCCGCGCAATCTCCTTGTTTGTACCGTAGTTGGACTCAATCAGATCGTTTTGATCGTTGTAAATCAGGATGGATTCGTTTTGCGTGATCTTGATATCCGCTATGATATCCTGCAATTTATACGGCCGCTGGTGAATCGCAATCAGCGCCACGGGTCGATTGTCCAAAAAACGATGGATCAAATGGTAGGCGACAATCTCCCGCCCCTCCTTGAGGTAGACCGTGTTGGTCTGCAATCCTTGTTCGCGCGCGTTCCAGGAATCCAGCAAGTCGCCCGTTTCCACGATGCTTGCGCCGGAGCGCTGCGCGCGAAGGACGGTGTCGTTGCCCAGGTTGAACAGATCAATCGAATTGATGTTGCTGTCCAGGCTGATGACGGAATTCAACGCGTTAATCAAGTCGAGCTTTGCCGAGTAATCCGCGCCGTTCCCCTGGGTATACCAAGTCATCACGTCGTTCTTCAGCGTTTTGTCGACCTCGAACTCATAAAAGCGGTTCATGTCGCTCTTTGTTTCCAGATAAAGGCGATTCTCAAGCCAGCCGATGTTGGTGCGCCGGTCGTAGATCAACTGTTCGCGCATGGTGCCGTATGTGCTGATGAGCGCGACAATCGTTACCGCCGCCGTGATGCAAACGCTCAAAGCCAGCATGCTGTAGAATAATTTTTTTCGAATCGAACCCCGTATGATCGGCTGTTTCATAATTCTCCCGGATGTGTCAGGGTAGCGGTTGTCTGCGTCCGTATCGTTCAACAGAAACTAAGATGATCGGATTTGCGCACTGCTCGATACTAATATTATAATACATTCTCCCCGCCTTTTCCCCCTATCGCGATTGTACGAATTTGGCGTGTTGCATTGGACTATTTTAACATGCCGCTCAAACCGAAATCCGTTCCGGCAGAAAAAAGTAGAATCATTTTCGAATTCTGTATTGCTTTTGGAAAAAGCATGTGCTAGTATCAAGTTGTCAAAAATGATAGCGCTAACATTTCAAATTGATCTGTTCTCGCTTTTCTTTTTCTGGTATAATGATAGCGCTATCATTTTGTAAAGGCAGTTGATAATCGAATGAGACTTGAAGATGTTGCAAAGCTCGCCGGCGTATCCATCATTACGGTGTCGCGGGTAATCAATTCACCGGAGCTGGTCAAGCCTGCTACGCGCGAAAAGGTGGAACGCGCGCTCAACGAACTCAACTATGTTCAAAACCCCGTCGCCCGTGCGCTGGCTTCCAACAAGATTGGAATCATCGCGGTCTACATTCCCGCCGCCATCGATTTGACCAACCCATTCGTCATGCACTTTGTCGCGGGAATCAGCGAGGTGCTCAGCAAGCACGTATACTCCTTTCTCATTCGGCGGGAGCTGGACAACGAGCATCTCTGCGACGGCTACATCGCCACGGGTTTATTAAAGGACGAAGTCAAACAGATCTACCAATACACGAATGAACGCAATCGCCCGCTCGTGCTCTTTGGGCACACGGAGCACCCGGATATCGACTGCATCGACGTGGACAATACGTTGGGCGCAAAAAAAGTAACGCAACTGCTCATTGAAAACGGGCACCGCCACGTCGCAATGATCAATGTTGACGAAGACAAGGACTATACCCTCGACCGTGCGTTGGGCTACCGCCGTGCGCTGGAGGAAGCGGGTATCGATCCCCAACATTGCCCGCAGATCATCGCCGTCAACAACGTAGAAGGCGGATACGGCGCAATGAAGCGGCTCATCGTGGAACATCCGGAGGTCAGCGGCGTCTTCTGCGCAACGGATACCCTTGCAATCGGAGCCGCAAACGCCATCCTCAAAGCGGGAAAGAAGATTCCCGCGGACCTTTCCCTCGTGGGTTTCGACGGACTGGGGCACGATCTGCTCGTTCGCCCCAACGTCACCACCGTCCACCAGCCGGTCTACGAAATCGGCATGCGCCTGGCCGAAACCCTGATTGCCCGCCTGAACGGCAGCCAGAAGCGCGTCAAGGAACTCGTTCCGCCAGACCTGATTCTGCGCGACAGCGTTGCGCGGGTGAATGGCTGAACACCGGGCTGTGGCTTCGCGGGGGAAACGAACGGAAACTGAATGCACCTGCATTTCAGTATATAAAAGGAGGAGAGAATCCATGAAGAAGACCCTTGCTATCGTTCTTGCGCTGGTTCTGGCACTCGGAATGTTTGCCTGCACTAGCTCGCCCGCCACAGAAGCCACCCCCGCGGACACCGCCGCTGCGGATACCGCCGCGCCCGCCGCCGAAGCAACGGAAGCGCCCACTACCGATCCCGCATCGCTGAGCGGCACCATCACCGTTTGGTCCTCCGGCGAGGAACTGACCCGCTTCGTGGAAGGCTTTAACGCCATCTACCCGAACATCAAGGTCGAAGTCACCGTTGTTCCGAATTCGGAGTTCCTCACCAAGCTCTCCACCGCGATCTCCGGCGGTCAGGCGCCGGACATGTTCACCGGTGAATCGGACTACGTGAAATACCTCGTGGAAACGCCGTATTGGACCGACCTGAGCCAGTTTGGCATCGACCAGTACAAGGATAACATCTGGGATTACGTCCGCAACATCGGCACCGACTCCAAGGGCGTCATCAAAGCCCTGAGCTGGCAGGCCTCCCCGGGCGGCATCATCTACCGCCGTGACATCGCCAAGACCGTGCTCGGCACCGATGATCCCGTCGCCGTCGGCGAAATGCTGGGTAGCAACGCCAAGATGATGGAAGTTGCCGCCAAGATGGCCGAACAGAACGTGAAGATGTTTGCCACCTGGCAGGACATCATGAACATGGAATTCACGAACCGCGCGAGCGGCTGGGTGAAGGACGGCACGCTGACCATTGACCCGAGCCTGACGGAATACATGGACATGGCCAAGACCATCGTCGACAAGGGCTATGATAAGAACTGCGACCCGTGGAGCGGTGAATGGTATGCCGCCGTCGAGAGCGCGGACTGCTTCTGCTACATTCTGCCCACCTGGGGCTACCAGTTCCTGATCAAGCCGTCCGCCGTGACGACGAGCGGCCAGTGGGCCATGTGCGAAGCGCCGGTGCCCTACGTCAAGGGCGGCACCTGGGTCGGCATCTACGACGGCAGCACGAACAAGGACCTCGCCTGGCTGTTCCTGCAGTATTGCACGCTGA
Organism: Christensenella sp.; assembly: GCA_034927595.1. Classification (GTDB taxonomy): domain Bacteria; phylum Bacillota; class Clostridia; order Christensenellales; family CAG-138; genus UBA7703. Next base: position 52,320 of record JAYFPQ010000085.1, on the reverse strand, counting down.
ACGAAGAATCCGTCAAAGCGTATGCCAGCCAGTATGGCGAATACGTTGCGCTCAAGAGCGTGGACGAAGCCCTTGCCAGCGAAGCCGGCGACGCGGTCCTCGGCGGACAGAACCTCTACGCTTTCTACAACAGCGTCATGGCCAAGATCCCCGCGGATCTGATGACGCAGTATGACGGAACGCTGAACAACGCCTTCCTCTCCGCCGTGAAGTCCTATGTTTCCGGCGCGATGACGAAGGACGAGGCCATTGCGCAGTTCAAAGCGGACGCGCTGAACGCCTACCCCGATCTCACCATCGCGGACTAAACGAACCATCGAGCGGGGCCGCCGCAGACTGCGGCGGCCCTTGCCTCCCCCTCGCGCCGGGCTTGAGTCGTTTGTTCCGCCGCGGTAAACCCATCTTTGGAAGGAAGGAACCTCCATGCAAGCAGACGCAACGAATTCCGCGCTTCCCAAAAAGCGGAGCAAGCTGGACAAGGGCTGGTATGGCTACCTGTTCATTGCCCCGTTTTTCCTTGTTTTTCTGATCTTCGGGCTATATCCCATCGTCAGTACGTTTTCGCTGAGCCTGCAAAAGTGGGACGGGTTGATGCCCGCCGTCCAGATCGGCCTCAAGAACTACGCGCGCATCCTTGGCGACGACGTGTTCTACCTCGCGCTTTGGAACACGATTCGAATCTGGCTGGGCAACGCGATTCCGCAGTTTGGTATGGCGCTCGTCCTCACCGCAATCTTCACCTTCTGTCGCGTCCGCGGTAAAAACTTCTACCGCGCGGTGTTCTACCTGCCGAACCTGATCACCGCAACCTCCGTCGGCCTGCTCTTTAACCTGCTGCTGGACGGCGACCATTCGCCAATCAACCAGCTGCTTGTCTCCCTCGGCGTGCAGGGCGCGCCCATCAGCTTCTTTATGAGTAAGACGCTCACGAGCGGCCTTGTCTCGTTTGTGCAATGGTGGATGTGGTTTGGCTACACCACCGTGATCATCCTCGCGGGAACCACCACGGTCGACAAGAGCCTCTACGAAGCCGCGATGGTGGACGGCGCGAGCAAAAGTCAAACGTTCTGGAAGATCACCCTCCCCCTGATTCAGCCGACGCTCGTGTACCTCGCGATTACGTCGTTCATTGGCGGCATGCAGCTCTTTGACGTGCCACTGACGCTCTCCAACAACCTTGGCGACCCCGGCAAGGCGGTGCTGACCGTCTCGATGTATCTGTACAATCAGGGGTTCAAGAACTTTAACTATGGCTATTCCGCCACCATCTCCTGCGTGCTGTTCCTCTTTATCGCGGTGATGAGCGGCTTTGCATACAAATCTATGCGTAGAAAGGACGGCGCGTACAAACTATGAAACATCGAACCTTCCGTCCTTCCTCGCTTGGCATCTGGCTGTTGCTGATTGTGCTGACGCTGCTCTGCGTGGTGCCGTTTCTCGTGGTGTTCGTCAACAGCACGCATAGTAGTCTCGACATCGTCACCAAGTTCCATCTGCTGCCGGGCGACGCGCTGGCGGAAAACTACCAAACGATGCAGAAGCTCGTCGACATCTGGCGTGGGTTCTTCAACAGCATTGCCATCACCATTCCGTTTACGCTGCTCACCGGCTACTTCGGCGCGTTTACCGCCTACGGGTTTGCCAAATACAAATTCCGGTTCCAGAATGTGCTCTATGCCATCGTGTTGGCTTCTATGATGATTCCCTCGCAGTTGAGCATCATCGGGTTCTACCGGCTCTGCCTCAAGCTGGGGCTGACCAACAGCTATCTGCCGTTCATCATTCCCGGCATTGCAAACGCAACCACCGTGTTCTTCCTGCGGGGTATGATTGAGCAGAGCATTTCGGACTCCATGATCGAAGCGCCGCGCATCGAGGGCTGCTCCGAGTTTGGCATCTTCAACCGCATCGTGCTGCCCTGCATCATGCCGGGGGTGGCGACCATGTGCATCTTCAACTTTGTCGCGTCGTGGAACGCCTACATGGGGCCGCTGATCATACTCCAGCGCAAGGAACTCTATACCATGCCCGTGATGATCTCCATGATCAAGGGGCTCTATGTTACGAACTATGGCGCCATGTACCTCGCGGTTGCGATTTCCGTCATCCCGATTATGATCGTATTTGCAATCTTCTCGCGCTACATCATCGACGGCCTGACCGCCGGATCCGAAAAATAGGAGGTTGTCCCCTATGTCGAACGTCAGCTGGTATTTCAGCAACGAACAAGCCCAATGGCAGCAAAAGACCTGCGAGCGGGCCGATACGCCGCCCTCGCTTGCGCCGGACGGACGAACCTATCAGCGTATGGAGGGGTTCGGCGGCTGCTTCAATGAGCTGGGTTACCGCGCGCTGTCGCACCTATCCGCCGAAGACCGCGCGGCCCTGTTTACGGAGCTCTACGCGCCCGACCACGCAAACTTCAACCTTTGCCGTCTGCCCATCGGCGCAAACGACTATGCCGAGGACTGGTATAGCCTCGACGAGACGCCAGGAGACTTCGCGCTGGAAAAGTTCAGCATTGAGCGGGACAAGCGCTGCCTGATTCCCTACATCAAAGAAGCGCAGACCTATCAGCCGGAGATGAAGCTCTTTGCCTCGCCCTGGAGCCCGCCAACGTGGATGAAGAACCCGCCGGTCTACAACTGGGGCAAACTCGTCTGGACGCCGGAGAACCTGAGTGCCTACGCAAACTACTTTGCGAAATTCGTGCTGGCCTACGCGGAGCAAGGCGTTCATATCGACCAGATCCACGTGCAGAACGAACCGGTCGCGAACCAGAAGTTCCCCTCCTGCATGTGGACGGGCGAGGAACTGCGCGTGTTCATTCGGGACTACATTGGCCCGGTGCTGAAGCGGCAGTGCCCGAGCACCGAGCTTTGGCTGGGCACGATCAACGCGCCGGGCTGCGACTACAACCGCCTGATCTTCGATAAGTGGGCGACGGAGGACTACGACTATTTTGCCAACATCGTCCTTTCGGACGAGCGCGCGCTGGCATTCATCGCGGGCGTGAGCTACCAGTGGGGCGGCAAAATCGCGATTCAGCGAACGTTTGAGAGCTGGTGGCCGCGCGTTCGGCTCATGCAGTCCGAAAACGAATGCGGCTTTGGCGACAACACCTGGGACTATGCGCTCTATGTCTGGACGATGATGAAGCACTACATCGGCAACGGCGCGGAGAGCTATCTCTACTGGAATCCCGTTCTGGAGCCGGTCGGGCGGAGCACCTGGGGCGACCCGCAAAACGCAATGGTCACCGTAGACCCCGCGAGCAAGCGCTATACGCTCAATCCGGATTACTACGTTATGAAGAGCGCCTCCGCCATCGTGCAGCGCGGCGCAGTTCGCCTCGGCATGACGGGCGTTTGGGCCGCGGACACCCTCGCATTTCAAAATCCCGACGGCTCCTTAGCGCTCAGCGTATTCAACCCGTTTTGCGAAGTGCGATCCGTCACGCTGCTGCACAACGGCGAAACACTTCGCTTCCCGCTGGAGCCGCGCTCGGTCAACAGCATCCTGATTCGATAACAACGATCATCCATCAATCAGCAAGGAGTACCCCAATGCAGGCAAAGGCTACCTTTACAAACTACCGCAACGGCACCATCACCCATTCCATCGAAGAATGCAACATTACCCCCGACACCGGCTCGCAGGAGCGGGACGTCATCAACCTCTACCCGAAACTCGCCAATCAACAGATCGACGGGTTCGGCGGTGCGATCACCGAGTCCGTCGGATACACGCTCTCCCTGATGCCGCCTTCCGCGCAGCAGCAGATTCTCGACGCCGTGTTTCGCGCGGAAGGGCTGCGCTATACGCTCGTTCGAACCTCCATCGACAGTTGTGATTTTGCGCTGTCGCAATACGAGGCTTCGCCGTCACCCGACGCACCCTTTGACCTTCGCCATGACGAAACCTACGTCATTCCCTATATTCAGGCGGCGCAGAAGGTTTGCCCGGAGACGATTGGCGTCATGCTGACGCCATGGTCCCCTCCGGCCTATATGAAGAGCAACGGCGAGCGCAGCCACGGCGGAGCACTCAAGCCAGAGTGTTACTCGGCTTGGGCGGAGTACATCTGCCGCTACATCCGCTCGTATCAGGCGCACGGGCTAACCGTCACCCGCCTCTCCGTGCAAAACGAGCCAAACGCAACGCAGCTTTGGGACAGCTGCCTGTTTACCGGCGAGGAGGAAAAGACCTTTCTGCGCGACTTCCTCTACCCCGCTCTGATCAAAGCAGGCTTGGGCGATATTGCAATCTACATCTGGGATCACAACAAGGAGCGCCTCTTCGACCGCGTTTGCGAAGTGGTAGACGAATCCACCGCGCGGTTGATCCACGGCGCCGCATTTCACTGGTATAGCGGCGATCATTTTGACGCTCTGCGACTGGTGCGCGCTCAATACCCCGCGCTCTCGCTGCTGTTCTCCGAAGGGTGCATCGAGTACAACCGTTTTGACCGCGAGGATCAGCTGCAGAGCGCGCGCATGTATGCGCACGACATGATCGGCAATTTCAACGCGGGCATGAATACCTTTCTCGACTGGAATATCGCACTGGGCAGCGACGGCGGCCCCAACCACGCGCAGAATTTCTGCGACGCGCCCATTCTGTGCAACACGAAAACAGGCGCCTTTGAAAAGCGCCTCTCCTACTACTATATCTGGCACTTCAGCCATTTTATCGCGTCCGGCGCCCGGCACATATCCACCACCACGTTTTCAACGGAGGTGGACGCGGCGGCTTTCCGCAATCCGGACGGAACGATTGTCGCGGTGCTTTCCAACAATTGTGCCGTTGAACGACGTGTCTTCCTGCGGCTGGAAGGCAGCCTGATTGAGATTTCGCTGCATGCGGATTCCATCGTCAGCGTGGAGATTGCGCAAGATTAACATTCGCGATTGTTCCAAACGTAGTATTTCTATAAACAGAGTCCATCGTGAGATGGACTCTTGTTTTTATGTTTCGAAAGCTTCGGTTTCGTCGGAGTTCGGGCAATTGCTTATCTGCCCTGCATCGCGCGCTCGATGGTTCCCTCCAACGTTGGCATATGCGTCTGTTTCAATATACGCGCCGCCTTCTCTACGCTTAGCACGCCGTTTAAATGGCGCTTGGCTCCCCGCGTACTTCCCTCCGGGTAGGGCTGCACACGTTCCGGATCGTATCCGCATCCTCGCGCGATGTCCCGGCAAATCTCCAGCTTGCTTGCCGCCTCGGTGCACGCCAGATGAATGAGGCCGGAGCACTCTTGCCGTGCCAGCAACTCAAACGTAGCATCTGCCAACGTATAAATGTCGATCGGCGTGCGAATCTGGTCGCTGTTGCTAAACGCGATATCCCCCGCCTCCAGCCTGCGCATCAGCGGATCGACCACGCCGGAGTTTCCGCTGCTTCGTCCGAGCAGCAGCGACACCCGCGCAATCACCGCGTCCGGATGAGCCAACGCGACTTTCTGCTCCGCGAGCTCCTTGGTTCTTCCGTAATAGTTGCAAGGGTTCGTCGCGTCGTCCTCCGAATAGGTCTCTTTTGTTCCGTCAAACACCGCGTCCGACGAGAAGAACAGGTGCCGGGCATGGTACTGCGCCGCCAGTAGAGCGCAGATCTCCGCGCCGTGTGCATTCACGCGCAGCGCTTCCTCCGAGTGCTGCTCGGCATAGTCAATGTCCGCAATCGCCGCCGCATTCACGACATAGCGCGGCGAGACCGCTTGAAACACGGCCTGCATCGCGCTTCGATCGCCGATGTCTGCGCGATGGTATGCCGCGTTTGGCACCGCGGAGCGCTGCGCCGTTCCAACCACGCTGACGCGCATGCCAAGCATTCCTGCGCGCGCCGCGAGGTGCGACCCCAGAAAGCCATTTCCGCCAATGATTAAGATTGAATCCATAGGGTTAGTATACCCTCTCTTCGCGAAATATCAAAGGAGCGCATCTTCCCGATGCGCTCGTCTGATTCACTTTTGATAGAGCTGCTTCAAACAGCGCGCTACTTTGCCTCGCGCCGCATCTCGGCAAGCGACTCCAGAATCGCGTCCGCCATAAAGGTCAGCTGATCCTGCGAGAGCCCATAGATCGGGAAATGCGTAAAGCGATGGTGAAACACCTCTTCGCAAACGGGGCAGGTTTTCGCAATTTCGTCCCCGTTGTACCCGAAGGTCGCCGCCACCTGAAAACGGTAGAGCGGGCCAAAGTGCGGAATCGTCGTGACGCCCTTCTGTGCGAGTTTTCGCTTGAGCACCTGTACGTCTGCGCCTGCCTGCGAAGGATCGATCAGCATGCGATAGAGGTGAAACGTCGGTTTGATCGCCGCGCTGCCCAAATCCTGCGGAGTAATCGCGGGGTCGGCCGAAAGACGCTCCGTCAGATACGCGGAAGCCGCGCGCCGGGCGGCGATGATCTCGTCCACGCGCCCCACCTGCCGCGCAAGCCCGAGCGCCTGAATCTCGGTTGTGGAGTGGTTGCCCGCCACGAATGGGCCGTATTTTCCGGAAATCGGGGAAACATCGTAGAGCCAGTCCTTAATCTGCTTCGAGAAGTCCAGCCCCAGAAACCGCGCGCGCCGCATCTCCGGCCGAAAGCTCTCGATGCTGGTGGTCAGAATGCCGCCCTCGCCGAACGAGGTAATGTTTTTTACCTCGTGGAAGCTGAACGCGCCGAAATGGCCAATGGTTCCAACTTTGCGTCCCTTATATTCCGCGCCAAACGCGTGCGCCGCGTCCTCCAGCACGATGAGATCGTGCTCACGCGCCAGTTCCATGATCGGGTCCATGTCCACCGGATAGCCGCCAATGTGCACCGGAACAATCATCTTCGTGCGCGGGGTGATCTTTCTTGCCACATCTGCGGGGTCCATGTTCAGCGTAACGGGGTCAACGTCCGCAAACACCAGCTTTGCCCCAACGGAGAGCGGATATGCCATGGTTGCGATAAACGTGATTGCCGGAACAATCACCTCGTCTCCGGGGCCGATGTTCGCGTATTTGTAGGCAATCTCGAATCCGGCCGTTGCGTTGGTCACAAACACGCATCCGCTGGTTTGCAGATACGCGTCGCAGAGCGCCTCCGCGCGCGCCACCTGCGCGTCCAGCGAGAGTTTGCCCGGCGGGCTGGACACGGCATCCAGTCGGTGAATGGTCTCTCTGACCGATTGGAACGCCGCTTCGTAATCCTCGCCTTCCCCCTGCATCAGAAACCGGATGACCTCCAAGGTATCCAGCGCGTTGTAGTTTTCGCCGACTGCCGCCCATGGAACGCGCGTTTCACCGGTGTTGTAGCGAAAATCCGAATCATTCTTCTTCTTCATGCGCCCGCCTTCTCTCACTCGAATGTATTCTTTCGACTCAACGGATCAAGCATTCGCCAGCTTGTTTTGGAACGACTTTCCCTGAACCATCGTATAGAGAATGTTGATCTCAGAATCGAACACGTTGATATCCGCATCAAATCTCGGGTGCAGCATGCCAATGCTGTTCTGCCGGCCAATGACCTTTGCCGGGGTATAGGAACAAATCGACACCGCGTCCTGAATCGGAATGCCTGCTTTGTGATGCAGCGTCCGCACACAAAGATCCATTGTCGCAATGCTGCCCGCAAACGCGCTCTGGTTCTTGAGAATGCAGATGTTGTTTTTTACCTCTACGTCGAGGCCGCCCATGTTGTAGTCGCCGTCCGCCGCGCCGGCATACACGGCATCCGTAATGCCAATCATGCCGTCCGCACCCTTGATCTTGTAAATCAGCTTCAGCAGTGTTGGCGAGAGATGGTTTCCGTCGCAAATGCACTCAACGCGCAGCTCATCGTGCAATAGTGCAGACTCGCAAACGCCCGCCTCGGGGTAGACAAACACGCTGGTCAGCGCGGACTGTGCATTAAAGATATGCGTCAGAGAGGAATACCCGACGGCAATCGCGTTCTGAACGTCCTGCGGCGTGCCGTTTGAGTGCCCAATGGAAAGCTGAATGCCGAGCGGCACCAGCTGTTCCGCCATCTTCAGCGCGCCGGGCAGCTCCGGCGCCGCCGCAACGCGGACAACGCAACCGGTTTTCACATACTCCATGTAGTCCTGTTCAACTGGCGGATACAAGTAGGCCGGGTTCTGCGCGCCCGCCATCTTGGGCGAAAAATAGTTTCCCTCCAGATGCGCGCCGAGAATCCGCGCGCCATCCGGCGGCAGCTCGCTGCAAACGCAGATGTTCTTTAGCGCGCGCAGAATTTCGTCGTGCCCGCGCGAGAGCGTCGTCGGCAGCAGGCTGGTCGTGCCATGCTGGGCATGCAGGCGCGTAATGCGATGCAGCGCCTCCGGCGTTGCATCCATCGTGTCGCCGTTGAAAATGCCGTGCGTATGGATGTCGACAAATCCCGGTGAAATGAACTGTTCGCGGCAGTCGATCAACTCTCCGGTCCGCTCAAAGTCATCGCCTTCAAAAACGCGCAGAATTCTGCCATCTTCCACCACCACTCCGCCGCGGCGTACCACGAGCGGGGTAATCACCTGTCCGTTGTACAGGGTCGTCCTCACAAGTCAAATCCTCCTAAAAAACCAGCCAACCAAAATCTGAGGGCTGGTGAAACTCCGGTGTCTCACAATGAATGCGGTTCCAGGAAAGATAGCGCGGGACGCGCGTTTCCTCACCGCAATGATAAAAATTCCCACGCAGCCGCAGGCCGGGGCGCAGCGTAAATTCTGGCGCATAGAGCCGGATAAACGCATATGGAATGCGAAAGCCGATTCCCCAAACGTCGCCCTGCTTGAGCTGTTCGACGCAAAAAAACGAACCCGCGCGCGGCACGAGCTGACGAACGCTGTCGTAGCGATCGTGTCCAAATCCCAGATAGAGCGCGCCGTTTGGATTGAACTCAAAATTGAAATAACGCGTATCGTCCGGCAACGGGCAAAAGAAGAATTCCAGGCAGCTGTCAAGGCAGATCATGTCCGTTTCGCCCGTAAACCGGGCTAGCGGTTCCGCCTCGCGCGCAAACAGGCGAACGTACAGCGCGTCTGCCGCAGCGCAGACCTGCGCCCAGGCCGCAACGCCGGGGTTGGGCAGCCATTGCGCCTCGTCGATCTGCGCCGCGGGAATCGTTTCCCAGTTCGGCGTGCCTTCGCAGCTTGAAACCGCGTAACTGCGCTGCATTCGCTCAGTCGACCCAGCCGGTCGGCACGACCTCGCCGCTTGCGAGCGAAGCTTCGATTGCGCGGATCACGCGCATGACGTTTCGCGACTCCTCCGGCGAAATGCGCGGGGCAACGCCCTGATCCACGCAGCCCGCAAAGTGCTCAATTTCGCACCAGTACGCGTCGTATGCCTCATAAGGCACATTAACGCAAGGTTTCCCGTCTTCGTAGAGCTTGAGCGTTCGAACGCTGTTGGACATATCGTCCAGATTCGCGCCGGCGCGCATGGTCTGCTCAATGCAGGCGCGCTCGCCCAGCAGGCGGAACGACGTGGAAAACGGATAATCGCCCGGCATATTCAGGCTGGATTCCACAATGCTCTTCTTGCCGCTCGAAAACGTCAACGAGGTCGACATATAGTTCCAGCAACCGTCCCGCTTGGCTCCAATTGAGTAGACCTCCGTGCAGGCGCCAAACAGGTCGATCATGTTGTCAATGTCGTGCGTATGCAGGTCAAACAGCCCGCCGCCGCTGATTTCCGGATTGCGATACCAGTCCGCCCAGGCGGGAATCTGCGCCAGCCGGTGCGCGCTGCACATCTTGATTTCGCCCAACGCGCCGCTTTCTTTGTGTTGCTTGATGACGACGTTTTCCGGCCAGAAGCGCACCACCTGCGCGATCATAAGCTTGACATTGTTTGCCTTGGCCGCGTCGATTGCCGCGGCAATCTCGCTGTCGTGCAGCGAAAACGGCTTTTCGCAGAGCACGTGTTTCCCGGCCGCCGCGGCCTTCTGAATATAGGCGCAGTGCAGATTGGTCGGCAGGCAGATGTGGACGATGTCGATATCCGGCTGCGCGAGCAGTTCCTCTGCCGTCGAAAAATACTTGCAGCCGCGTTCGTTCGCGAGCGCTTCGCCCTTCTTGCGGTCGATGTCCGCAATGCCGACGAGGGTATGCTTCGTTGACTTCAGAATCGCCGCCGAGTGCGCGGTGCCCATAAATCCCGCACCAATGATTCCAATGCGTGCCATTCGCTACCTCTTTCTGTTCTCTGCGATTAAACTTTTCAACAATTCGATTCGTCGAAATGAAATATGCAGCCTTATGACCTAGGCTTTGTTTAAAATCCGGTCCATCGATTTGGACGCGTTGTAGATCGTTTGGCTGGTGTAGTGCCGATAGTTCGGAATCATCTCCGCCGCGCAATAGTCGTCGTAACCAACCGCCTCGAGCGCCTCGACGACGGCGGGATAGTCCACATCGCCCGACAGCAGATCGCAAAAGCAGTTGAACCCGCCGGGGTTGCGCCGATAATCTTTAAAGTGCACCTTCTTGATCCGTTTGCCCAAGATTCGCACCCATTGCTCCGGATAGCCCGTCAGTACCACGTTGCCAACATCGAAGTAACTGCCGACATAATCGGAGCCGATCTTGTCGATAAAGTCCCGCAGCTCGAGCGGCGAGAGCAAAAACTTGTTCCAAACGTTCTCCAGCGCCAGATTCACGCGCGCCTGCTCCGCATGGGGCGTCAGCTCCAGAATGCCTTCCAGCGCGGCGTCGTATGCTTCGTCATAGGGCAGCAGGTTCTCGTTTCCGTTCAAAAAATCCACGCCGACCGCGCCGGGAATCACGAGTATGCTGTCCGCGCCGAGCTCGGCCGCCAGATCCACCTGACGGCGGATCATGTCCTTCGCCTCAACGCGCTTCTTTTCAATCGCGCTGGTCAACAGCGCGTCCCAGCACAGCCCGCAGGCAAGGCTGGGCAGCGCAATGCCTTCGCTCTCGGCAATGCTCCGCGCCGTCTTCGCCGCGTCCGCGGTTGGCAGCCCCATCAGCCCCACTTCGCCCATGGAGAGTTCGATTCCCGCAAAACCGGCGTCCTTCGCGAGCCGGATTGCTTCCGCAACCGTGGTGCCCGCGGCAAACGACCAGAAATTGATGCTCTTCTTCATCGGTGCCTCCCGTTTGATTTCGTTTACAGATCGATGATCCGCTTCTCCTCGCAGGAACGATACGCCGCCTCAATCACGCGCTGCACCTGCACCGCCTCCGAAGCCGGAACCGTGAGCGGCGTTCCTTTGAGCAGCGATTCGCCAAAGCTCTCGATCTCGCGCGTATACATGTTGCCAAGTGTAGCGTTGAGCATCGTCTTTTGCGCTTCCTTGCCGTCCTGCGCCGCGTCGTAACCGCCGACGTCCGCAAGGAACATTGCGTCCACGCTGCCGCCGTCCACTTGACCGATGACTGAATCGCCCAGCAGGCGTCCGCGCGTTCCAAAGAACTCCAGCCGCCACTTGGCCGCTTCGTCCGGAATGTTGAAGTTCGACTGTACGGTGCACATTGCGCCGTTTTCCAATCGCAGCAGTACGCTGGAGGAATCCTCCACCTCGTAGCCAAACGTCAGCGTATCGTGAAATCCCGCAACCTGTTTGACCTTGCTGTCGGTGGCGTACTGAATCAGGTCGATGCAGTGCACGCCCATGTCCATCAGCGACCCGCCGCCCGCGGTGCTCTTTTGCTGGCGCCAGTTGCCGGGAATATCCGGGTACCAGCAGGTGAACTGCGCAAAGCCGGAAACGACCGCGCCAATTTGTCCCGACTGAACGGCCTCGCGCATCGCCATCACATTCGCGCCGAAGCGCATCATCAGCCCCGCCGCAATCAAAATGCCGCGCGCGCTGCAGTAGTCCAGCACTTCCTGTCCTTCCGCGCTGGTCATGGCGAGCGGTTTCTCGATTAAAATGTGCTTGCCTGCGTCCGCGGCCATCTTCGCCTGCTTGGCGTGCAGTACCACCGGAGACGCAATGTAGACCGCGTCCACCTCGGAATCCGCCAGCAGCTCCGCCTCCGAGTCGTAGGCGCGCTTTGCGCCGTACTTCTCCTTCAGCCGGTTCGCCTGCTGCAGGTCAATCTCCATCACCGCTACGAGCTCGGCATTGTTCGCCAGCATCATGCCGGGAATCGTCCTTCGATCTGCAATGCCACCGGCGCCGATGACGCCCCAACGTACTTTTTTCTGTTCTGCCATCTTATGTTCTCCTAACCGTCAAAAAAGGGAGGAGAGCGCCGGTCCATCCCCTGTGCGCAGACCGGCGCCCGAATAATTACGCTTTTGTATGCGCGGAAAGCACCGCGGTAAACGCCTCAATCACCCGGCGGATATGTACTTCGTCCCACGTTGGGTGGAGGAAGAGATTGACCGTTCTCGCGCGCAGCGACTTTGCAACCGGGCAGAGCACCTGTTCGTAGCTCAGCCCCTGCGCCGTATACTCCTTCGAGTGGAAGGGGAACTGCGCCGTGCCAAAGCCGTTCAGTTCCTTGTACGCGCGCTCCTCATAGGCCTCCGGCCACTGGATTCCGTAGCACGGAATCTTCTCCTCGTGCAGCGCGTGTAAAATGCCCTGCGCGTCCGTCGTCAGCTCGTCCAGATTCAGCGTAATGGGATACCACCAGTAGGAATTCTGTCGTTCCGCCGTGTTGACCGGCAACTTCGCAATGCCTTTTAACCCCTGAAACGCTTCGTCATACATCTTTGCGTATTGCAGTCTGCGCGGCAGGTTCCAGCTGTCGAACCGCTTCATCTCGTTGATGCCAATCATGGACTGCATCTCCGTCATGCGGTAGTTAAAGCCCACGCGGGTGTGGATGTATGGCAGCTTTTCCTCCAGCGCTAGCATGTTCATGCGCTTCTTGACGTCGTAGCCGTGGTCGCGGAACGAGCGGGCTTCCCAGCCGATGTTCTCGTCGTTGGTCAGCACCATGCCGCCCTCGCCGCCCGTCGTGAAGTGTTTCGACTGGCAGAAGCTGAAGCAGCCGACGTCGCCAATCGTGCCAACCATCTTGCCGTTGAACTTGCCGCCAATGCACTGCGCCGCGTCTTCGATCACGTACAGATGATGCCGCTTGGCAATGTCCAGAATGCGCGCCATGTCGCACACCACGCCGTAGAGATGGACGCAGACGATGCCCTTCGTGCGCGGTGTAATCTTACGCTCGATGTCGTCCGGATCCACGGTGTGATCCTCCGTCACGTCACAGAACACGGGGATTGCCCCAGCCTGCACGATGGAGAAGGAAGAAGCGATAAACGAGTAGGAAGGCACCAACACCTCGTCCCCGGGCCCAATGCCAAGGCTTGCCAGGCCAATGTGCAGCGCCGCTGTTCCGTTCGTGCAGGAAATCGCCATCTTTGCTCCGGACCACGCGCGGAACTGTTCTTCAAACTCCATGCCCTTCTTGCCGGTCCAGTAGTTGACCAGTCCGCTCTTGAGAATATCCGCAACGTCCTGCGGCGTTTCCGGCGCAAACTGCGGCCACATCGGGAATCCAAGCTCGAGGATACCCGCGGCATTCATTACCAATTGCTCGTTCGGCTGTTTCATGTTTTCGCTCCCTGTTATTTAATTAGTCCAGTGACTTAATATATTAATACTATTCTTTCTTCCCTTTGTCAACAAGGATGCGTATTTTTATCTGGATTTTTTTGCGGAATTGTTTTATCAAAAGATCGTGCGATCGATCGGGAATTCCTTGTTCATTTGTCGCGGCGCAGTAAGTAATACTTATAACTGCCCGCGCTCCGTGCGTTACCGGAGCAAGAGAAATGGTCTTTGCCTGCGGCAGCCTGCCGCAAAACAAATAGGCCCCTGATGCATATGATTGAGTTCTTGTGTTTCTCGCGAGGGAACCGGAATCGGCTCCACGGGAACAGATGCGATCGCATAACATGCGACTAGACTCTCGTGTTTCCCGCGAAGGAACCGGTTTCGGTTCCTTCGCGGGCATGTTCCGTTTGATCGCTTGCGTACCTTAGCCGTTCGGGAACGAGTAGAAGTCCGCAATGTTCTCGGTGTTGCAGATGTAGAGCGGGATGTTGGTGATCTTTTCAAACTCGGTCTGACCCTGCACATACTTCGCGTAGCTGTCCAGCGTGATTCGGGCAATCGCGGCCGGATCAACAATGAGGCAGGCTTCGTAGATCGGGTGTGAATCGCGCAGCGCGCGGAACGGTTCGTCGCCGTATGCGCCCATGCAGAACACTTTGACGCCGGTCAGGCCGCGCGCTTCGATTGCGGAAACCGCGCCCCACGCGCCGTTGTCCACAACGCTCACGACGATGTCAAACGGTTCCACGATGTTGGTAACGGCATTCGCGCCCTTTTCACGGTTGCCTTCGCAATCCTGGCGGGAGATGACGGTCAGTGCATCCGGATTGGCGTTGACAACTTCCATGAAGGCGTCTTCACGCGTAATGCAGTGCTCGGAAGCATAGTTGCCCAGCAGGATGATGCGCGCCGGGAGTTTGTCCGCCATGTTGGTCTTGACCCATTCCAGTACGTAGTCGCCAACCATCTTGCCGGTTTCCACGTTGTCCCAACCGGTGTGGGTGACAATGCCTTCATAGGAAGGCGCGCTGTCGTAGGTGAACACCGGGATGCCGGCGGCCGTTGCCTTTTCGAAGGCCGCGGTGCAGCCGTCAAACGTCGCGGGATCGGCGAAGATAACATCCACGTCACGCGCGATCATGTTTTCGATCTGCTTGGACTGCGTCTCTGCGTTCAGGTCGCCGTCTTCCACGGTGATTTCGGCGCCAAGCGCGGTAGCCTGCTTTTCGAATTCCTCAGCCAGCAGAGCACACCATACGTCACCCTTGTAGACGATGGTATTGCCGATTTTGAGGCCGGCCAGCGGTTTGCTCGCATCCGCGGCAGGGGCTTCGGCGGCTGCTTCGGCAGCGGGGGCTTCCGTTGCGGCGGCGGCGGGTTCTTCCGCGGCGGGGGCCACGGCGGCGGGTGCCGCACAACCGAAAATGGAGATCGCAAGCATCGCTACCAGCAGCATGGACAGAAACTTCTTCATGTTAGAGACTCCTCCTTGATGTTTTATTTTTAACAGTTTCCCGTTAAATCCGTATGTTTTTTGGAGGTAGGGACTCCTCCTTGATGTTTTGGCTTTCACCGTTCCCCGTTAAATCCGTAAGATAACGTTGTTTTTTCTATTAATACTTATACGCAGAGCGCCATGATCTTTTCCTGCGTCGCCTCTTCGCGCAGCAGTTCGCCCATCTTCTTGCCTTCGTGCAGCACGACGATGCGGTCGCACATGCCCAGAATCTCCGGCATTTCAGACGAGATCATAATGACGGTTCTACCCTGCTCCACGAGCACATTGATGAGCCCGTAGATTTCCGCCTTCGCGCCAACGTCGATGCCGCGCGTCGGCTCGTCCAGAAACAGAATATCGCTGTTCTGGAGCAGCCACTTTGCAACGACGACCTTCTGCTGATTTCCGCCGGAGAGATACTGCACCTGGGTGTCCAGCGTCGGCGTTGCAACGCGCAGTTTCTTAGAGTATTCCTCCGCATACTTCGTCTCGAGTTTCTCGCGCACAATGCCATGGCGAATGATTTTATCGAGGCTCACCATGCAGATGTTGCGCTTTACGGAGAAAACCTGCACCAAACCCTGCAGCTTACGATCCTCCGGAATCAAGCCCAATCCGTCGTGAATCGCCTCACGGAAGGACCGATAATGCACCTTTTTCCCGCGAACGAAGATTTCGCCGGAGTCGATTCGGTCAATGCCCAATATGGCGCGCGCAAGTTCGGTGCGTCCCGCGCCGACCAGACCGGAGATGCCGAGCACCTCGCCTTTTCGAACCGAAAAGCTGATGTCGTGCAGCACGCCCCTGCGGCAGAGGTTCTTTACGTCGAGGATTACGTCGCCGGTCGCCGCGGCAATCTTGGGATACTCCTGTCCGAGTTCGCGGCCAACCATCAGCGAGATCAGCTTTTCGCGCGAGACGTCCGCAACCGGCTGCGTTGCAACATGCTTGCCGTCCCGCAGAACGGTAACGTTGTCCGCCAGATTGAACACCTCGTCCAGACGATGCGAAATGTAGATGATCGTAATACCTTCCGAGCGGAGCTTCTTTACGATTCCGAACATAATGTCCAGCTCGCGATCGGTCAGCGTTGCCGAGGGCTCGTCCATGATCAGGAGTTTGCAGTTCATGTTGACCGCGCGGCAAATCTCAACGATCTGCTTCTTCGCAACGGTCAGCGTCTCGACCGGCGCGTCGACGTCGATCTCCACGCCGAGGTTCTGAATGGTCTCCAGCGCGCGGCGGCGCATCTCTTTCCAGTCCACGAGACGTCCGCGCATAATCAGGTTTCCGACGAACAGATTCTCGGTTACGGAGAGCGGTTCCGCGAGCTTCACTTCCTGATGGACAACCGCGATGCCGGCCGCGCGGGATTCATGGGGCGTGCGGAACTCCACGCAGTTTCCGTTGAGGAGAACTTTCCCCTCCTCCGCATGATAGATGCCCGCCAGAATCTTAATCAGCGTGCTCTTTCCGGCTCCATTCTCGCCAACCAGCGCATGAATGGTGCCGCGCTCGATTTGAAAGGATACCGAGTCAAGCGCTTTTACACCTGGAAAGCACTTGCTTGTTCCCTCTATACTCAGGATGTAGTCTTTCTCCATCGTGCTGTCAGCCCTTTCTTGATCTTCAGAAAACGTCGCCATTAAGCGCGTTTCCGGTTGCGCAGCACGTCCAGACCGATGGCCGCGAGCAGTACAACGCCCTTAAGAACGTCCTGTACGAACGGGTCTACGTGCATCTGTGCCATGCCGTTGAACAGCGTAATGAGGAAGATGGAACCGAACATGGTGCCAATGATCTTGCCCTTGCCGCCCGCGAGGCTGATGCCGCCGATGATGGAACCAATGACCGCGTCGAACTCGTAGTTCTGGCCGTTCGTAATGGCGACGGAGTTCAACCGGCTCATCAGCACAACGCCGCTGAACGAAGCGAGCAATCCCGCGATGACGAACGCGAGGCACGTATACTTCTTCACGTCGATGCCGGAGAAGAACGCGGCTTCCTTGCTTCCGCCAACCGCGTAGATGTTCCGGCCCAGCCGGGTTTTGGTCGAAAGAAACTGTGCTACAACATACAGGGCAATCATGATGATGACGCAGTACGGAATCGGGCCGAGATAGCCGCGGCCGAAGAACGCAATCTGATCGGAGAAGGTTGCAATCGGCGTAGCGTTTGTAATGACCTTCGCCATACCGTAGCAGATGTTCTGCAAGCCCAGCGTAGCGATAAACGCCGGCAGACCGGCATACGCCGTGAGCACGCCGTTGGCAAGGCCAATCGCCGTTCCGGCCAGCAGCATGATGACGATTGCAAGCCACGGATTCATCTGCGCTGCACCAGCGGTGAGCCCTTTCATTAGAACCGCGCCCAGACAACTGGTGAATGCGACGTTGCGCCCGAGCGACAGGTCGAAGTTACCGGTGAGTAGAACGATCGCCTGCCCCATGGCCGCAATGGACACCGTAGAGGTTTGAAGCAGGATGTTCTTCCAGTTCTCCCAGGAGAGGAAATAGGGCGACGTAAAAGAGAAGACAACGCTCATTAGAACAATCGCCACGATCGCCATATTCTCTTTTGTAAAATTGGATACCTTTTTCGCAAAATCGGAATTGGAATAACTCACTTTGGATACGCAGGGGTCACTCATCGCTTTCACTCCTTTGATGGCGGTTTTACCATACCAGTATTGATGTTGTATCACCGGTTTGTTTGGGCTCGCGCTTGACCGCTTTGTGCTTGAGGGGTTTTGTAAACGCAACGAAAACTACTTGCTGCACGATTGCGGGTAACAACAATGTTACGGTTCGTCGCGGCAATGCTTGCGGGATCGTTGGTTTTCGCGGTTTGCTGATAATTGGATTTCGATGCCGAATGTTTTTTAAGGATTTACGAGAATATTTCCAGTTGATACGTGCATGCGCCTTTGCGTGCTGCATCGCAGTTCGATTGATGTCATGATACAATACCCATATTCAAAAATCAATATAAAATTTTGCATTTCTTGTGTTTTGCATTTTTTAATAATATTCTTGGACTATTATTATGTGCTATATTACTGGCTTTTTATTGACATATTTCGTATTATAACTTGTTTTATTTTTTTCGCTGAATTATTTTTATTGCAATTTTTCCATTCGAATTTCAAATTTTGAACGAGAAACGCCAATTTTCCCGTCGTTTTGGGCTGAAACGGCGGTTTGATGCGATATCCGCGCAGTCCCGCAGCGCGATTGGCGGTTTTGCCCACCAGCAAAGAGGACGTATTTGCGTGATTTCCGGTAAAAGCTTTTCCACGCGCCGCTTGCCAGAAGCCCTTTGTTGATGCTAGAATACTAACAACATATGTCACAATTATTATTTCGTGCGATGGAGTAATCTGTATTCTGCAAAAGCAATGAGGTGTTCCTATGATTCATCCAATCGTCGCCGATAAAGCACCGACGAACTTCTCGCAGCAAAAGATTAAAGCGAGCAACACCATGCTGCTCTTTAATATCATTCGCAAGACAATGCCTACTTCGCGCGCGACGCTGGCAACCCAAACCAATCTTTCGCCAACCACCGTCTCCATGCTCGTGGACGAGCTGATTCAGAACAAATGGATTCGCGAAACGGGCGCAGGCGCGTCCACCATGCGCGGGCGAAAGCCGATTATGCTCGAGGTCAACGCGGCGGGCGGCTGCATTGCGACGGTAGAAATCATCAGCCACAGCTTCATCTGTTCGCTTTACGACATTTGCTTCCGTAAGCTCGGCAGCGTTCGCATTCACGGAGCTACGCATACGAGCGAGCAGATCTCCGCGGAGATCAAGAAGCTGCTCAAGGCAAAACGTATACCCATGTATCGACTGATCGGAATTCACGTGATCTTTCCCGGCATCTTCGACGCGGAAACCGGCTGCATCCAGTTTTCTGCCGTCATTCCCGCCGAGGAACTCACCGAGGCGGATCTGGTTGCGCAGCTGCGTGAAAAATTCCCCGACTCGCGCGTGCTCATGAGCAACAACACGAGCGTACTCGCGTTTATGGAGTACAGTTCGGACGACTACTCCCCCGGAAAGCGCGTGCTGGCCATCAACATTGACGAAGGCATCAGCGCCGGCGTTGTGTTGGGCGACGCGCACAAGGACCCCGCGCAGTGCTTTTCGTTGGAGATCGGCCATATCATCGTGGACCGTAACGGACCGATGTGCCGCTGCTCCAACCGCGGCTGCCTCGAGAGCATCTGTTCCACCGCCGCGCTGTTTCGCGCGCTGAACGAACGCGCCGGACTTCACCTGACCTACAACGACTGCTTTGCCGCGCAGATCAACGAAATCGCCATGCGCGAAGTGGCCACGCGCTTCCTCGCGCACGAACCGGCGGTTCTGGAGGTCTTGAACGACTATGTCTATGCGCTCTGCTGCGGGCTGGTCAGCGCGATCAACCTCTACGACGTCCACGTGATTCACATTGGCGGCTCCATCACCATGCTCGGCGAAGGCTTCCTCGACATGGTGCGAAAGACGATTCACAGTCAGTTTCGCTTGCTCCATGCGCAGGACGTCGCAATTGAAGCGTCTTCCGGCGATTTTGAGACACTCCGCCGCTCCGCCGTCATGATGAGTATGGACGAAATCTTTAAAAACGAGCAGTCCTGAGCGCATTCAATTCAGCAATCATTCCAACATCAAAACGAGTAATCCTGAGCGGATTTGATTCCAAGTTCAATGCAACATCAAAGCGAGCAGCCCGACGGGCTGCTCGCTTTTTGTCGCTCTCGTTTCAAGTTCGTCGAATCAACGCGCCAGCAGTTCCGTCGCCAGCGCCCGGCAGGCCGAAACCAGCCGTTCGCCCGCCGATGGATCAAACCGGCTGGACACGAACGAGGTTTTCACCTCATATCCGCCCTCCGCGAACGCCTCCCGCGTCGGAATGTAGCCGACATAGTCGTTCGCAAGGCCAAAGACCATGGCCGATTCCACCGGCAGTCCGCGCAACGCGCTCTGCGCATGCTCCAGAAATACCTCGCCCGGAAACGTCAATATCAGCGCGCCGCCAAGCCGTATGGTCTGAATCAGCGTCTCATCACTGTCCTGTCCCTTGTCCGCCATCTCGAGAATGCTCTCCGCCTCGACGCGCGGGTCAAGTCCGTGCAGCTGCGCGCCCGTTCCATGTTCCGCGTCGCGAATGACCGCCAAAGCGCGCTCGCGTTCCTCCGGCGAAATGCGCCGGATGGGCAATGTCAGCCGCGCCGTTGCCGCGGACAGTTCTGCTTCCCGCCGGAACGCACGCCGAAGCAGCAGCCGGTCGATGATTTGAATTGCGCCCTGCGCAAGCCCTCTTCCAACGCGGTCCGCCTCGGCAAAGCCCGTTACAAACGGCCCGTAGGGATCGGACGCAACCTGATTTCCCTGCGCGCCGTTGGCATACAGCACGACCAGCTCCGGCCCATACCGCCGCTGAAGCGCGACGGTGAGCGCATTAACATAATCCCTCGTGTAGAGCCAGTCCTCGCCGCACACGATTGCCGGATGGCTGGTAAAGCGAACGATCACGCCCCGGACCCGATCCTGCAAGTCCGCAAACGCAAATACGTGCATCACCGGGTCGCCGTTTGTCCCGGCAAGCCGCGCAATCTGCGCGCGGTCGTAGTCTTCAAACACCATTTTGAGCGTGCCGTCGTTCAGGATGACGCGTCGGTTAAACGAGTACCCCTCCACCACGTCGCTGCCAATCGCCAGTTGGGACTCCGCCGCCGAGGCCACCAGCTCCGGCACCACAGAGGATATTCGTTCCACCAGCCAGGCGCAATATTCGCCGCAGGCCGCGAGGTCCTCCCGCGTTAGAAACGAGCGAAAGATCTCCAGCGTGTTCGGGCCGCTGTGCGTGTGCGTCGCAAAAATGGTGATCTGTTCGGGCGCGATGCCGCAGCTCGCAAAAACGCGTTGTTTAATCGCGTCCGCTTCGCCGCGCTTGAGCCCCAGCAGGTCCAGCCCGATGAAGAGATGACGCTGCTCCCCGCTCTCGACATAGGCAAAATTCGCGCAAAGATCGTCGTGGACGCCGCGCGAACGCGAATCCTCCCGCCCGTTTCCCGCTAGCGGAACGCCGATTGGCGCGGTGATAACGATGGAGCGAAAACTCGTCTTCATGCAGATTTTGCCCTCCGATGCGGATTTTTTAAACGTCCAATCGAACTCGTGCGTGTTCATTCTAACCGCAGGCATAGGCGCCGTCAAGAGTGGGTTCGCTTGACGTTGCATTTTTGCTTCTTCAAAAAACGTTGACAAACCGGATATTAGCGCTCATAATACGATTAATTCCTCCAGTGACATTATTATTTATTCCATTCTTCGCGTTTCGTCAACCCCACGCGGACATTCGCGCCGCTTACTCCAATATTCAAAAAAACGAGGAGGCCTCTGCCATGGACATGTTAAGCACGCTGCACGGTTCGTACTTCGAAACGATATTCCCCGCCGGTTGGGATATCGCCCGAATTCGCGACTGTTGCTCCAACAAACCCGAGGACGTATTGCAGCCCCAGCCGTTCTGGAACAAGGATTTTCGCCCGGTATCCTGCGAGAATCTCGAAGAGTTCGGCGCGTATATGGGACACGAGATCGCCTGGCAGATTCGGCTGGCCAAGGAAGCAAAGCACGATTTGATTCTGATTCTTCCGGTCGGGCCGATGGGCATGTATAAGTGGGCCGTGTACTTCCTGAAGGAATGGAACGTGGACTGCAAACACGTGCACGGGTTCAACATGGACGAGTGGTCCGACGAGCAGGGCAACACGCTGCCCGCGAGCGATCCCGCCGCGTTTCAAAACGCAATGCTCGGCGCGTTCTACGGGCCGCTTGGCGAGCTGACCGTTCCGGAATCGCAGCGGCACTTTGCCACGCGCGACGAACTGCCGCGCTATGCCGAGCAGATTGCCGCACTCAAGGAAAAGGGCGCCAAGCAGGTGCTGGTGTTCGGCATTGGCCGGGTTTGCCACATTGCGTTCTGGGAACCGCACTTTGCCAAGGACTATGCAACCCAGGCCGACTGGATGGCCGCGACCCATCGTGTTGGCGCGCGCCTGCATCCGCTGACGATTGAGCAGAACGCGTTGACGAGCTTTCGCAGCAACTACGCGCTGATCCCCTGCTACGCCAATACAATTGGCCCGGGCATCATCTTCCAGTCCGACTACATCATCGGCGGAGCGGACGGCGTGTTCGCGCGCGGCATGCAGTGGCAGGGTATGTCCTTCTGGATGACGCTTCGCTATGGCCCAACCACCTGCATCACCTCCAGCTTTATCCCGACCATGCCGGGCAAGCTGTTCTTCATGCAGGAACTGGCCGGCCCGCTCTGCGCGGATACCAACTGAGCGAAACGGCAGCCTTTCGCAGCAGCGTGGTTTCCGCAAATGTTCGAAGCTTTGCGCGTTGCTGTGTGAAAAAACGGCTGCTCCGCAAAATCCTGCATTCCAAGATGTATGCGCATGATTTGGCTTTCTTCCTCCTTTTGACCGGGTATACTCAACGAATTGCGCAGCATTTTTCCGATCGATGCGACCCGGCAGCATTGCCGGGGTATCACGAGCAAACCAAAAGGCCACCAATTGGTGGCCTTTTGGTTTGTTTCTCGTATGCAATCAGCATATTGTTCTATACGCGTTGCTGCTGTGTATCCCGCTCCGGCTCAAATATACGATGCGATGAGCCTTTTCAGCACGTTTGAGTCCGTCTTTCTTTCCAGCAAGGGCGTTCCCTGCTGAAGGACGGCGTTTTTCTGGTGGAAGGTGCTCTTCTCCTCGCGGTATAAAATGCCGAGTGGAATCTTGTCGTCAAACTCCAACGCCTTTTGCATCGCGGCCGCCTTGTTTTGCGGGTCGTAAGCATCCCCCAGTTCGTAAACGCGTTCGTTGTACCAGCCAAATGTGTTGATTTTATTAAAGCTGATGCAGGGCTGCAAAATGTCGACCAGCGCATACCCCTTGTAGGAAATCGCCTGTTTCATGAGTTCAATCAGCTGCGCCTTGTGCCCCGTAAAGCCCCGCGCGACAAACCCCGCGCCGCAGGCAATTGCCAGCAGCACCGGATTCAGCGGCTCGCTGATATTGCCGTCGGTCTGCACGCCAGTCACCATGCCAAAAAGGGAGGTGGGCGACGCCTGTCCCTTGGTCAGGCCGTAGATCTGATTGTCGTGCACAAAATGCGTAATGTCTACGTTTCTGCGGATGTTGTGCACAAAGTGATTGCCGCCCTCGCCGTAGGAGTCTCCGTCGCCGGTGTTGACGATGACCGTGAGCGACTCGTTGGCAATCTTCGCCGCAATCGCAGCCGGAAGCGAGCGTCCGTGGAGTCCGCAAAACGCGTTTGCGCTCAGGTACTGCGGCGTTTTAGCCGCCTGCCCGATCCCGGCCGCCAGCAGAACGTCCGAGGGTTCCTTGCCCAGTTGTTCCAGAGCGGTTTTCAGGCACTCGAGAATCACAAAATTTCCGCAACCCGGGCACCAGGCGGTTTCGTAGGTGCAAAACGATTCCGTACTCATTTCGACTCCTCCTTTTGAACGCTGCTCACGATCTCTTCGGCAGAAATCTGCCTGCCGTCGTATTTTAGAATGCTGCCGGTGCACGCGATTCCCGTTTGTTCGCGAATCAGCCCTGCGAGCTGCCCGGTTGCGTTCTGTTCCACGTTGATGATGTGCTTGGCCTTTGGTGCATGTTCAAGCAGCCGTTTTTGCGGCAGCGGGTAGACGTCCCCAAATACCAGCGCGGCGCAGCGCCGGTCGCCCGCACCGTTGAGCAGCTTGATTGCCTCCGTAATCGGGCCCCAGGTCGAGCCCCAGCCGAGCAGAAGCGTGTCGCAGCCTTCCTCGCCGATGAATTCCGGCTCCTGCAGTTCGCCGCGAATTCCATCCAGCTTCTTCATGCGCTTATCCATCATCTTGGTGCGCACCTCGGCGGATTCCGTAATCCAGCCGCGCTCGTCGTGTTCGTCGCTGTCCGCGGTGACGAGGTGTTTTGTCGTGCCCGGAATCAAGCGCGGGGAGATTCCGTTTCCGGTGTACCGATACCGCAGATACTCGCCTTTTCCGCTGTGTTCGCTCGCGGAATTCGCCACTTGAATTCGATTCGGATCAAACGGTTCCACGGTAGCGGTTGCGTCGCCCAGATATTGATCGCTGAGCAAGATCACCGGAATCTGATAGGCTTCCGCCAGATGAAACGCGCGCATGGTTTGATAAAACGCATCGGTTTGGTTCCGCAGCGCGATGACCATCCGCGGGAATTCCCCCTGCGACGCAGAGATTACGAACCGCAGATCGCTCTGCTCCGTGCGCGTTGGAAGCCCCGTTACGGGGCCGGGACGCTGCACGTCGATGACCACGAGCGGTATCTCCGCCATGCCGGAAAGCCCCAGCGCCTCTACCATGAGCGAGAACCCGCCGCCGGATGTGCCCGTCATCGCCCGCGCGCCCGCAAACGAGGCGCCAATTGCCATGTTGATTGCGGCAATCTCGTCCTCCGCCTGCTCGACCACCAGCCCCGCCTCGTCGCCCAGCGCCGCCAGCGTCTCCATGATGGAAGTCGAAGGCGACATGGGATAGGCGGAGTAAAACCGCAGCCCCGCCGCAGCCGCGCCGAGCGCGACCGCATGGCTGCCGGAAACCAGCATCCAGTCCTGATAGCTTCCGCTCTGATGCGCATAGCGGGCCTGCGCAATCTGATACCCCGCCTGCAGCGCCTTGACGTTGATTTCGAGATACTGCTGTTTGACAAACGCACGGAGCACCTCCTCCGCGCCGTCCAGCGTCTCCCCGAACAATTTCAAAACGATGCCAACCGCGAGGATACCCGCGACCCGCGGATTGCCTAACGTCTTTGCCATTCCAGCCAAGTCAAACTGCATCGCGCGCGGATCGTTGGCGGACACCTTTTGATCGCAAAGAAGAAACCCGTCTTCCTTAAGCTGACCCAGGTGCTCCAAAACCGTCTCATCGTCCATCGCTAGGATGCCGTCGAGGCTGCTGCTGTGCGAGTACACCGGGGCGGTGTCAAACCGAATCAACGAAAAGTTATGCCCACCGCGCACGCGCGACATGAAGTCTCGAACGGTAAACACATAGTAACCGGAACGCTTGAGCAGCTTTTCCAGTATGGCTGCCATGGTCTCAATGCCCTGACCGGCAGCGCCCCCAATCAGCAAATTGTACATCATTACTTTCCTTTCCTATCGGTTTGTTGAAACATGGTTCGTTGCGTTTTTCGCTTTTCTATCGTTGTGTCTTGCGATCATGTTTTGTTGGGTAATCCATCTATTATTTCGGACAGGCTTCCGGCAATCTCGATTCCCGTCCATTGACTTTTGCCTTGAAAAAGCACTTCGCCGTTTCGATGGAGCAGTTGTAATGAAGTTGTTGCGGTAATACTTTCCTCAATTTCGCGGCTCATGAGTCCGTTTTTCGGCGCTTTGAGGATTCCGCCGCGGGGAATGCTCGTGGAAAAGTGCAGGATGTGTTTTGCGTTTGTCAGCGTAATATCCAGCAGATTCTCTTCGAGTTGAATGGAACGGATCTTGCCGCCATTGTAGGTTGCGAATGTCTCAAACCCGCGCGTTGTCCTCAGAAAGGCGATCAGGCCCGTAAAACTTGTGCCCAGCCAAGGGATACGCGCAACCGAAAACAGAAACGATGCGCCGGCCTCTTCAAAATGGTTGGCCTGCACCCAGATCCAGGCGTCCGGAAAGGATCGCCCCCAGTCCTTTTCAATGTACCCTTCCCCGCCCGTCATAACAATCTGGATTCCGTTTCGAAACAGGCTGCCGTTGATTTTGTGGTTGATGTTGACCACGCCGTGGTAGCATTCCATGCCGGGAACGAAGGAAAACGGGCCCATGATGCCGGGATGGAACAAGGACTTTGGGTAGGGGTCGATGTCGGTAAACTGCAGTTCACCCGACAAGGCGGAGTGTTCGTTGTTCAGGTCAAGCCGGATTCCGCTGTCCGAAAATGTGTTCTTCCCGATTGTGACCAGGAACTTGCGGGAATCCGCATGAAAATCCGAAAATGGAAAACGATAATACTCCGTTTCGCCTGTGTTCGCGTCGATCACTTGCACAAAGGCGTGCGCATCCGCGCGACTTTCGCCGATTGCAATTCCCGGAATGATCGCCAGTACCGTCTCCCGCCGAGCGTCAATCAGCTTGAAGTACCAGCCTTCAAAATAGTGCCGTTTCCGATTTCCGCCCTGGAACGATTCCGGTCTCCACATCTTGCCAATGCTCATGATCTGGTACTCCGATCCGATTTGCATTTCTGTTGGTTGTCGCGTCGATTACTGCATCGGCGCGTCACGCGCCGAAGCGCAAAGCCTATGCCTTAGTTCCAAGGATAATAGCGTTGGTTAGTTCGAGTATACCACAATCGGAAAACTGAAATCATACGTATTTCATATAAGGCCTAGCGAACGCCGTCCGGCATACCCCGCACGATCATCGGGGAATCCATACGCCGGAATATTTGCGTCCCCTTTGCTCTTTTGGGGGCGGGCGTTGTTCCCGCATACGCCATCCCCCGACACCACGTAGTTGTGTATCACCACGATCGATTTTTTTCAGATTGTGCTATACTAGAGGCGGTTACAGAACAAACGAACGCACTTTGCTACAGTGAAGTTGATTCAAACAAGAGGTGTTTTTCCGGCAACATCCCATTTTCCGAACATCCGTGAGTCTAAGCGGTTCAACGGTTGCAACCGGTATCCCAAGAAATATTGATCATGAAACGGAGGCATTGCGATGAACAACAAACAACAGGAATTGATTCGTACGGGCAAGGGCTTTCTGGCGGCGCTGGATCAAAGCGGCGGCAGCACCCCAAAGGCACTGGAGCACTACGGCATTCCGCGCAGCGCGTACTCCGGCGACGAGGAGATGTTTGACCTCGTGCACCAGATGCGAACGAGAATCATGACAAGCCCGGCGTTTACGAGCCGGTACATTCTGGGCGCGATTCTGTTTGAACAAACCATGGATCGCAAGGTCGAAGGCCAATTCACGGCGGACTACCTCTGGAATGTGAAGGGTATTGTTCCGTTTTTGAAGGTGGACCAGGGCTTGGCCCCGCTGGAAGGCGGCGTGCAGTTGATGAAGCCGATCAACGGGCTGGACGCGCTGCTCGAGCGCGCGGTCGCCCGCAACGTCTTTGGCACGAAGATGCGCTCCGTCATCAGCCAAGCCGCTTCGGAAGGGATCGACCGCGTCGTGGAGCAGCAGTTTATGTATGGCAGGCAGATTCTGGATGCAGGGCTGGTCCCCATCATCGAACCCGAGGTGGATATCCACAGTGCGGACAAAGTACAGTCCGAAGTGCTGCTCAAGCAGGCGCTGCTCCAGCAGTTGGACGCGTTGCCCGCATCGATGAACGTGATGCTCAAGCTTTCCATTCCCTCGGTGGACGGGTTCTATAGCGACGTGATGCGCCATCCACGCGTGCTGCGCGTGGTTGCGCTTTCCGGCGGATACACGCAGGCGGAAGCGAACGAGAAGCTCGCCCGCAACTCCGGCCTGATCGCGAGTTTCTCCCGCGCGCTGGCCGAAGGGCTCTTCGCCGGACAGACGGACGAGCAGTTCAACGAAACGTTGTCGGCCTCCATTCGGAGCATCTACGCCGCGTCGATTGAGAAAAAATAAAGGATCCAGAACGACCGTTCAAAATCTCTGGTAGCATAAACCAGTACGCCATAACAACAAAGAGCAACTCCGTAATGGAGCTGCTCTTTGTTATAACACTCGGCTCGTCCGTTCAGGCGGCTGGCGTCACTCCGCTTGTATAGAAATGCTTTCTCCAAGTTCACTGTAAAAACGGAATCCGTTGCGTCCGTGCTCCTTGATGTAATACATGGCCTCGTCCGACTTTCGAATCAGTAAATCAATCTCCGCCCCATCCTGCGGGTAAACCGCAATTCCCACGCTGGCGGAAATCACAAATTCGTTACCTTCAAACAAAATCGGTTCCGCCACGCTGTCAATCATTTTCTGAACGACGACGCGGATATCTTCCACATTGGTAATCCCATTCAGCAAAATCAGGAATTCGTCGCCACCGAAACGGGACACCGTATCCCCTTTTCGTAGCAGCTTGACCAAGCGCCCGCTCACCGAGATCAGCGCGGAATCGCCTGCCGCATGCCCCCATTGATCGTTGATCGATTTCAGCCGGTCAACATCGAGCGACACAACGGCAACGCTATTCTGCTCCCGTCTGGCATTGGCAAAGGCAATTTCGGCGCGGTCGTAGAACAGTTGCCGGTTGGGCAGGCCAGTCAGCGTATCATGCAGCGCCATGATTTCGAGTTTCTTTCGAATTCGGTTCATCTCCGAAATGTCGTTTACACTCGTCAGGATGCATTCCTCGCCGAGCACCGAAATGACGGTTGCCGAGATGAGGCAGGTGATGAAGGTATCGTTTTTCACGCGAAAGGTTGATTCTTTTTCATGCACGTCGCCATTCATCAGGTCGCGAACAAACTCTTTGCGATCTTCCGGATCAATCCAGAGACCAACCTCCAGCGTCGTTTTTCCAACAACCTCTTCCGGCTGATACCCAGTCATCCGGACAAAGCCCTCGTTTACCTCAAAGATCTTCCCGTCCAGTTCCTTGGTCAGCAACATCGCATACGGCGAGGAGTTGAACGCCTTGTTGTATTTGTCTTTCTCCGTCTGCGCTTCGTTGAGCACGCGCTGGCTGACCATCATGATCACCCCCGCGGCGAAGAGGATGTTCAGCGAGCTGTATGCGACCATCGCAATCGAGTTTACAATTCCGGACTGGAAGAAATCGTTGCCGGGCTGCGGCAATAGAACCATGGCAACGATCCTTGCGACGCTGAAGACGCAGTACGCCAGAAGAATGCTCGCCGTGAACCGTGCCATGCGCCGGGACTCCGGCTGTATCTCTCGAAACAGGAGAAAACTGCTCTGTCCGTTAAAGAAAATAATCATACTCGAAAGAAAGATGTTTCTCGCGAGCAGGTTTTCCTGGCTCGTCGTGAAGTGAACGATCAGGAACATGTAGATGACGAATACGAAGTAATTATAGATGCGCGGTCGAATCCGATCGAAAAACAGTTCCAGACCAATGAGGGTGCAAAGCAATCCGGAAATCGAAAACAGATTCGTCAGCACGATGGATACCAGATCGGGCATCGCGCCGCGCAGCAGCAGGAACATTGCCCCCAACGTTTGAAAGCACATGTCCGCAAACAAGAACGATAGACCCCGAAAGTGCTTGCGATACATGCGCCAGATAATGAACATCAGGCCGTTGTTCATTACGTTCGCGATCAAATAAAAAAGGGCTATTGTCTTGATATCAATATCCATACATGCGCCTTTCGCTGTAACGATCTTTGCGCTTATTCGTTTTTATCTTGTGTAACAAAGAAACCCGGTTTGTTCAAATTCGACGAGACGTACAGAAATGGTCTAAGTTCATATTAGCAATATTTATGCATACGATCAAGAGATTTTCAACAGCGTGGCTTGTAAAGCACCAAAAGACAAGAGCGCATCGTTCGGATGCGCTCTTGTTCTTGTTTCCATTCCATCAATAACGCTATAGCGCCTTATCGGCGCGCACCGTTTTCCTGTTCCTGTTCGGCTTGGTACATCTGTTGTACCGCAAAAAACGCCTTCTTCTTCTGGTACTCCGCAGAAACCAGTCCTTTTGCGTTGCAGTACGGAACCAGATCCTCCACCCCGTATTCGTCGCAGAAGAAGTCCTTGAGCACCCAGATGCAGGTGCCGCAATACCCCGGCACTTCGCCGGTGAGCCGCAGGTGCCGCTCCAGCATGCGCACCTGATAGTCCTCGCTGTTGGCGTTCTTGCTCACGAGGTCAACACCAGCCGCGCCAAAGCGCGCGTCGCTGCCCGTTTCGGTGCAGAGCATCGGTTTTCGGTACTTTCGACTCAGCGTCCGCCAGAAGGCTTCGCAGTCGTCCGGCTCACCATAGTACCAGCCGAAGTATTCGTTGGCGCAGACCACGTCAAACTCCCGAAAGGATTGCTCAAACCGCTGTGTGATTTTGGGAATCGTAAACGCCGCGTACCCAACGAGCCTTGTCTGGTCAAACGCGCGCACCGTATCCCGAAGAAAGCGCAGCGCGCGGCGGCTGGCGGGCGTGTAGGCAAAGCACTCGTTGCCAACGCCCCAGAACAGCACGCTTGGGTGATTTTGAAAACGGAACACCATTTTGGTGAGCTGAACGCCCGCGTCCAGCAGGTATTGTTCGTTGAGCAGCTGTTTTGTGCCCAGCAGGCTTTCGACGACCTTTGCCGCCGTTACACGCTGCCGAAGCTGCTTGCTCTTGCCGAACAGCCGCTGCACAAGCCCCAGCCCCGCCTGATAGTTCGGAATCTCACTCCAGCAGCAGAGCCCACTCTGGTCGCAAAGCTCCAGCGTTTCGTCCACGTGCGGATAGTGCGCGAGTCGGACGAAGTTGCAGCCCAGCTCCTGCGCGAGCGAGAGATTTCGTTCGATCGCCGCACGATCCAGCGCGCTGCCCAGTTGGACATCCTCCTCGTGCATGCAGACGCCGCGCACCGTAAACGGTGATTGGTTCATCAGCAGCGTTTGTCCCTCCGCCCGAATGCTGCGAAAACCCGTTTCAACGGCAACGGTCTCCTCTTCCGTCTGCGCTTCGAGCGTATAGAGTTTCGGTTCGTCCGGCTGCCAGTCGATCAGCCCTATCGGGCGTTCCAACTCGAATTCGGCGGTTGAATAATCCCCGGCAGGGCGCAGCGTCAGCTCCTGTTCAACGAGTGCATGCGCGCCGTCCAGCAGGCGAATGCGGCACCCCCTCGGGTGCCCGGCGTACACGGCGGCGCCGCGCAGCCGCTTCCCCTCCGCCGCAAGCCGCAGGTACACGCAGTATTGCTTTGGCAGGTGCTCCAGAAGCACGCCCTTCGTGATACCCGCGTAGACATGCCAGCCGAGTTTCGACCCCGGAAACTGGCTCGGCGGCAGCGTCATCTGCGTCGGGGTGTTGTCCCCAACAACGACGAGCGTGTTTTCACCCGCCCGCAACGCACCGGTGGCGTCGCAATAGATGGGCTGGTAGGAGTCCGTGTTGTCGCAGAGTTTTTGCCCGTTGAGGGTTACGCTGCATGCTCCGCCAACGCTCTTAAGGCAAAGGCGATCAAGCCCCTGCTCGAGCGCGTCCACGTGGAACGTCTTTACGTAGGAAAACGGCCCCTGATAGAACGCGAGCTCGGAGCCAAGCGTGTTGAACGACACCGGCACCGAAACCTCCCACAGTTCTACTCCGGGATCGTGAATCACGTCGCCAAGGCCGAAACGCCAGTCGCCGTCGAGTGAGCGAGTGGAGTTGCTCGTTCGCGCAAAGCTGCCGGGATACGGCAGGCCGTTTTGCAGCAACACGGGAAGCCCGTTTGGCTGCTCCAACGGCAGCTTCGGACGCGGCGCCCGCCGAACCCCGAACAGCTGCCAGATCACAAAAAGCAGCAGGCAAACGACGACGCCCAGCACCGCAAGCAGCACAACCCATCCGGTCATACCAGCAGTCCTCCGAGTTTCAGCGCGAGCGATATGTTTCCGCGAATCTTGATCTTGCCCAGCGCGTAGGCCATCTTGCTGTCGAGTTTTTTATTCATCAGCTTGCCGAGCGTCTTGCGATCCGTAATCACGATGAGCTGACTGCCCGGCAGCACCCCGGCGGACACCGTAGCCGCGCCGTCCTCAATGGCGATGCCGAACGCGCCCTCGTTGAGCAGCACAAACGTAAAGCGCGCGTTGTAGTTGAGCAGCATTTTGTCGCAGGTCTCCATCTTTTTCGTGAATGTCTCCACAAGGTCGGCCACGCGCGCGTCCTGCAAATTCTGAAACACCGGATCGTTCTGCATCCGCTCGCGCTGTTCCTCGGCGCGGCGCAGCACCGCCTCCTGTTTGGGCAGAAGCTCGTCCTCCGAAAATCCGTTCGGTAGATAATTCGGGTTCGCGTAGCCAATGCCAATCGTCCGCCGGAACGCCCAGCGGTCGGCTCCGCCGTAGAGCAGCACGTCCGCCATGCCGATGGCGATGAGGCGAAACCACGTGGCAAACGCGTTGGAGTTCCCCTGCGGTTCGCGGTATTTCGTCCAGCCGTCAAACATCAGCTCGCCAACCAGCGCGTCCGGAAAGCCCCCGTCCTCGCGTTGCAGCGCAAGAATGCTCGAAAGCTTCCGCTCCACCCAGGCGCGGATGTCCGCCTCGCGGTAGCCAAACCGATAGAAGTGAAAGAGAACGTCCATTTCGTCCACGTCGATGCAGGCGCTGTCCGCGTCGGTGGGGCGCGTCAGAATATAGTCCACAACCGCGCGGTACTGCGGAATCGGCGTATCGTAATAGTAATAGAGGTGATAATCGTGCGTGGCTCCGGCAAAGGCGTTCGTCAGATCCTGAATCGACGTGTCGTGGAAGAAGCCGAATTCGTCCTGCGCGTTCTCATGCCAGCGCTGCATGGCGCGAACGCCCGCCTCGCAGCCGCGTAGGCCAAGATTCGCGCCTTCGATGAGGAACGACGCGACGTTTACGAGGTAGTTCCCCTCGCTCCATGGTTTCGACAGATCGCGCTTTTTTAACCAGCGTTCCAGCCGCCTGCCGGTGTAGCGGCTTAAAAAGCGCAGCTCGTCCGCCTGTGGACGCTGACCGAGGTAGTCGAGCGCGGACATGGCGTAGTTGGTGATGTGCAAATCGTCATATTCAAAGCTCGGATAGGTCAGCTCGTTTTTTCGCATGCCGCGCATCCGGAAAAAACTGTTCCGCTGGCGGTGCGCGCGTAAAAATGCAACCGATTCCGCCGCGTCGACCGCGTCCAGCCGCTTCATCAGCCCGAGCGCGTTTACGGCGTTGTAGGTGCCGGGCAGCAGCATACCCTCTTCCCGGCCGCCGTTATATGCAGAGTAGTCAAACACGCCGGGGCGAACCTGCAACGAGAGCAGATATTCTTTTGCGCGGGCTTTCGCCTGATCAATTCTGGTCTGCATGCGCGCGCCCCTTCCGTTTCGCGTCCAGTATCTCCTTCATCTGCATCAGCAGGCTCTTCTGCGCCGATTCGTCCAGCGCGGCAAAGGTGCCGTTTCGGCGCTGCTCCACGACGTTTCGAATCGACTGGAAATTATGCTTGTCAATCGGGTAGCGCAGCGCCGCGAAGACGCCGAGCAGCACGAAGAGGATCGGCACAATCGTCAGGATGCCGACAATCACGTCCTTCGTCACCGTGGCCTGCTCCGGTGCGCCCGCCGTGTAGCCGGAGACCTGCAGCAGCAGACCAACGAGGAAAATCGCGAGTCCGCTGGAGAGTTTTCGAATAAACGTCATCATGCCCGCGTAGATGCCCTCCTGCCGGTAGCCTGTGTAGGCCTCGTCGAGGTCGGTCACGTCCGGCAGCATGGACCAGGGAATCGCATACGCAACGCCGGTGCCAATGCCGATGACGACCGCGATTGCCACGAGCCGAAACGTCGAGGAATCCGGCCCCAGTAAGAAAAGCAACAGCAGCGCCGCCATGCGAAACACGGAGCCGTAGATAAACGTCTTGCGTTTGCCGACCTTGCGGCACGCGGCGACATACAGCGGCAGGCTCAGCACCGCGCAGATCATCAGCGCGCCCATCGTCAGCGCGAACTTGTCGCCCATAAAGAGCACGTCGTTGATAAAGTATTTGAAGTTGCTGCTCATGATGTCGTTTGGAATGAACGAGAGCAGGTAGATTGCACAGAGCAGCAGAAAGCTCTTGTTGCCCACGCAGTACTTGACGGACTCACCGAGGGACGCCGTCGTCGCGGGCATTTCCGCCTGCACCTTATTACGCAGCGAGAGGAACATGACGAGCCAAATGAGCATAAAGAGCACGGCAAACGAAAGTCCCATGATGAAGTAGCCCGTGTTCAGATTCGCCGCGCGCTTAATCATCAAATCGGGCACCACGGCAGAGAGCAGCCCGCCGAGCACGGAGAACGCCATGCGGAAGCTGACCAGCACCGTCCGCTCGTTGGAGTCCGCCGTCAGGTCCTGCGGCAGCGCACCGTATGGCACCATGACCATCGTGAATGCGCAAGAGAAGAACGCGTAAGCAAAGAAGTAATACGCAACCTGAAGTCCGCGCGAAAACGGCGGAACCACCCACATGAGCACATACGAGAGCCCGACCGGCAGAATGCCAAAGAAGAACCAGGCGACGCGACGCCCCCATTTGGAGCGCGTGTGGTCGCTGATGGCGCCCATCAGCGGGTCGGTCACCGCGTCCACTGCGCGGCCAAAGAGCACAATCGACCCCGCGACCAGCGGCGAAATGCCAACGACGTTGGTCAGAAAGAAGAGGAAAAACAAGCCGATGATGCTGGCCGAGGCGCCGCCGTAGAAGTCCCCGAGGCCGTAGGAGAGCTTCACGCCGAAACTGAGCTTCTTCATAAATGCCAATACCTTTCCATCCGATTTGAAATGAATGCTGAATTGGTTCCAAATAATGCTGGTTCTGTTGTTCGAGTGTCGATTGATTTAGAAAGATGTTTGATCCGAAACAATGAAGTTTGCCGATTTGATTTTTCTTTTTAGCTGAAAGAAGTTTCCGCCGGAGGCGGACGAAATAGTCTATTCCCCCGCCAGCAGCGCGAGATGGCGGCCAACGTGCGCCTCGAGTCGGTCGTAATACAGCCCGTCGTGCTCGCGCCAGCAGCGATAGAGCCGCTGTTTCCAGAGATTCGCGCCGCGCTCGTCCGCCGCGTTTAGAATCAACCCATAGGTAATGTGAATCAACTGGCGCGCGTCGTTCTGCTCAAACAAGCCCGGCAGCTCCGTATTCGTCAACGTGTCGAGCGCAGGAATTTTGGCAAGATCGGTGGTCACGTGGTAGTATCGCTTCGCTTCTTCAAACGAACGAAGCGCAAACGAATGCACCTCGCGATAAAGCGCGGGCTCCGTCATCGCGACCACGCGCATCGCCTCCAGCCAGTTCGTGCCCGCGGTCTTCACGTGAAAATTGCCCTGCGTCAGCCGCCCGATGAGCGGAAACACGGAGAATTTGTCCGATCCGGAGTGAATCGAAAGCTTGTAGCCGAGGCTTCTCGCAATCGCGGCGTGCACGCGCAGCTCGGCTTCGAACTGCTCAAGATCGCCAACGTAGTCGATGCCCTTTTGAAACTCGCCGCAAAAGCGCGGCGCGATGGTCGCAAACTGTACCCCGCGGCGGAGCAGCTCGCTCGCCACAAAGTAGTGCTGCGCGGGCGTCGTCGGCGTGGTGGTTTCGTCGATGGAGATTTCAAAATCGACCGCTTTATCGCGGAGGTGCGTTTCGTAGATGCGCGCGGCGTGATCCAGCGCGTCGCCATAAATCAGGCACGCGCGGCGAAAGTCCCGCTGGTTGAACGAGACGCGCTGATCCTCCACGGCAAACGTTTTGTCGCAGTAGAGCGCCTCCCAGTCGGCGCGTGGACAGTAGGCGGCGTCGACCGCCTCGTCCGTCCACCCGGCAGCGTCGTTTCGTATGTGCTCGCTGCAATCGAGCGTAATCATCGTATATCCGTTGGCGAGCGCGTATTCCACCTCTTCGTCCGTCTTGAGATGATCGCCGTCCGCGCCAAACCCGCGCTGAAAGTCTTCCCGAAACACCGCAAACGACGCGCAGTCCAGCACATCCGTAAACGTGCGCTTCGTCAGGTTCAGCTCGCGAACGGACTGCTGCGCGAGCACGGGCAGCGCGTCGTATGCTTCAAACACGCGCAGATGCCCGGGCGTCGCAATGCCGAGCCG
The DNA here is from genome assembly GCA_034927595.1 of Christensenella sp. Lineage (GTDB taxonomy): Bacteria > Bacillota > Clostridia > Christensenellales > CAG-138 > UBA7703. The sequence goes on along the minus strand of JAYFPQ010000085.1, from coordinate 16,526 downwards.
GTCGCCAACGCCAAACGTGCGCCGCTCGCTCAATACCGGCTTTGGCGCGGTAAACGGAAAAACCGCGCGGAGCACCTCGGCGTTTTCGTGCGTCAGCGGCGCGAGAAACACCCCGTCCGAGATTTCGCCGGCAAAGCCGGGGTTCGTGCCGGACACGCATAGGTAGTCCGCGTCTTCCCCGCGCACCATACAGACGGTACCCTTCGCCAAGCGATGTTCCGATCTTGGGTAGACGTTCATATGATCTCCTGTCCTGTTTCGAATGCGCACATTACAGACGTTTCGCCCGAATTACAGCCCGAAATATGCCACCACGTTGCGGTAACAGACGTTTTCCACGATTTTCTTCTGCTCATCCTCGCCGGAGAAATACTCCCCGCGTTCGATCAGCCCGCCGAGATAATTGCAGAACACGCGGCGGTAGAGCTCGTGTCGCGGGTAGCTCAAAAAGCTACGGCTGTCGGTCAGCATGCCGACGGACAGGGCGACGGGATATAGGTTTGCCACCGCCGCAAACTGCCGATCCATGCCGTGCACCTGATCGTTGAACCACCAGGGCGCACCGAGCTGAACCAACCCCCGAGTGGGCGCCTTGCAGAACGCCGCGGCGAGCACCGCGTAAGGCTCCATATCCGCCGGATTCAGCGGGTAGAGAATCGTCTTCGGCAGGCTCCCCGCATCGTTGAGCGCGTTGAGCAGCGACGCCATTGCGCTTAGGTCGTTTGCGCTGTCCATGCAATCGTAGCCCGTGTCGGGGCCGAGCGCCGCCGCCATCGCACGGTTGGCGTTTCGATATGCGCCAATGTGAATCTGCATGACGAACCCGTGTTTCGCGTACACGCGACCCATGTTCAGCAGAAACGCGCTCCGGTACTGATTCACCTGCATCCGCGTCAGCGGTTCGCCGCGGCGCGCGCGAAGGACGATCTCGTCCAGCTCGGCGTCGGTCGCCTCCTGCCAAAGAAAGTTGTCCACGCCCGCGTCGCTGATGCTGCTTCCGACGCTTTGAAACGCCAGCAGCCGCCGCTCCAGCGCGGAAATCAACGCGGAAAACGAGCCGATCGGTTCGCCGACGACGGTCTCCAGCTCGTCTAAATACCCCCGAAACGGTACTTTCTCGCAGTTCATCGCCTTGTCCGGTCGAAACGCGGGCATCACGCGAACAGGAAACGACGAATCCTCTCGAAGCAGGCGATGGTAGTGCAGGTCATCCACCGGATCGTCCGTCGTGCAGACCAGTTCGACGTTTGCGCGCTCCATGCACCAGCGCGGGCACATCCCCTCAGCCTGAATGAGCGCCTTCGTTTGCTCGTAAATGCGGGCGGCGTTCTGCATACAGAGCGGTTCGTCGATGTCGAAAAACCGCTTGAGCTCCAGCGCGCACCAGATGTAGAGCGGGTTGCCGATCAGCTCCGGCAGAATCGCGGCAAACGCGAGAAACTTTTCAAAGCAGCTTGCGTCGCCGGTGATCAGCCGCTCGCCGATGCCAAACGTGCGCATGGCGCGCCATTTGTAGTGATCATGCGCCAGCCACATTTCGCCGAGATCCTGAAACGGCTTGTTCTCGTAGATCTCCTTCGGCACGAGGTGGCAGTGGAAATCCACGATTGGCAGATCCTTGGCGTACCGCTCGTATAGGTGTTTTCCGGTTGCGTTTGTCAAAAACAGGTCTTCGCTGAACGCGTGCTGCATATTCTTTTTCTCCGTCCGTGAACCGATTCGATCGATAAGATATGCTGTTTCAATTCCACTCTATCATATCAACCGGATTCGACAGGTTCTATCCTATTCTTGCTAGATACATTGCGAATGTTGCGCTTCCTGAGTCGATCTTGCTTGACATCGAAAACGTTGGTTTCGTAGCATACCGTTGCTGTGTATCCTGCGTCTGTATCATCAAAAAAACAAAAGCCGGAAAGCTCTCCTTCCGGCCTTTATTGCATGTATTCTTTTATTCTTTGGATCAAATCAAGTTGCGGATTGCTTGAAACGGTTTAACGATGCTGAAAGGGAACGTAGGTATCGAGGCGCTTTGCAATCGTCTCCGTCTTCAGCCGCGCAAAGCGCTGGAGCCCGTTTTCGACCGGAATCTCCGGCCAGCCGTCGCCCAGCAGCGGTTCCGCGTAGCGGAGAAAATCGTCCGTTACGTCAATTCCGTTTGGCGCAATCCAGCTCTTCGGCAAATGCCGCTCGGAGTTGGCCACCGTTCGCAGCGAAACCTTGTCATATACGGCGCGATACGTCGCCCCCGGCGCGCGCAGAATGGTCGCCATATAGCCCGTTCCATCCGACATCGCCATATCCACCGCGTAGGCGCCAACCTCGTATGCCTCCTGGATGTCCACTTTGGAGCGAAAGATCGATGTAGAGCGCTGAAGAATTCCCGGCACCTGACCGGTTGCGTTGCCGCGCACCGGCAGTTTCGAGCGGTTCAGGTGATTGACGACCACCTGCGCCGCGGTCGTCTGGCTCGCGCCATACTCCACGTGGCCAAACCCGTCCCGCGCTTCGCCCAGCGAGCCTACGTCGAACCCTTCGTTGACGACGACGATGCAGCGCCCGCTGCGCTTGAGTTCGGCATGCACAAGTTCCGTCATCGAATCGAGGTTGTGGCCGGACTCCGCAAAATACAGCTGGAGCGGCATCTCGCGGTTCGGGTCTGCAAGCCGCGCCGCCGCCGTGATGTAGCCCGCTTTGCGTCCCATCGCCTGCAGCACCGCGACCGGCTCGGAAACGCGCATGCCCCGGTTTTCCTCGTTTGTAATCTGAATGATGTTTGCCCAGTAGCGTGCCGCGCTGGCGTAGCCGGGCGTATGGTCAATGATGGTAAACGCCTCGTCGCCGAGATCGTTATCAATCGTCTTCGGAATCCCCGCCACGATGAGGTCGTAGCCGCGCTGATGCGCAAGCTTGGATACCTTGTCCGCGGTGTCCATGGAGTCGTTGCCGCCAATGTAGAAGAAGTACCCGACGTCGTGCGCGGCAAACACGTCGAGAATGCGCGAAAAGTCCTCCTCGCATTCGTTGTTCAGCTTGTAGCGGCAGGTGCCGACCGCGCCGGAGCCGGGCGTATGGATCAGCCGTTCCAGCTCCGCGGGATCCTGCGCGTTCATGTCGATCAATTCCTCGCGCAGCACGCCCTCAATGCCGTGTTTCGCCGCGTAGACCGTTTGGATTCGGTCGTTGTAATCGAAGCAGCGCTTGACGGCGCCGAGCAGCGAAGCGTTGATGACGGGCGAAGGGCCGCCGCCCAGCGCGACGACCGCGTTGACGTTTGCCATGGTGTGTATCCTCTCATCTATCGAAGCATTGGACCATGCTCGAGCATTCGGTATGGTCCGTCGCCATCTTACCAGATTCGGCAGGGCCGGGGCAATGCTTCTTTCGGAATCGTCGTCAATTTCCCTGTATCGAGCGAAACCGAAAACAAAAAAGCACGCGGTGTTTCTCCGCGTGCAAGATTCTCGTATGGAGTTATCCCGCAAAGACGCTGTCGTCCTCCAGAATCCGCGTGCTCAGCGCGGCGACCGCGCCGATCGTCTCCACCTCGGCCCAGCTGCGCCGGTCAAAGACCAGCTCCAGCTTGTGGTTCGACGGATAGTAAAGAAATTTCTTTACCTCTTCGAGCAGCACCTGCTTGAAGTATTCGTCCGCAAACGCGAAATAGCCCTGAAAGATCACGATCTGCGGGTCGAACGTGACAAATATACTCTTGAGCGCCGCGGCAAACCAGTGCGCAATGTATTCGGAAACTTCGCGGCAAAGCGCGTCCCCCGCGCCGGAGGCCTCAAACACATCCGTGTACTCAATCGACTCAATCGCCCGTCCGCCGAGTGCGCTCTTTTGATACCGCGCCGGGTCGCGCGTGAGCAGCGAGCGCAACCGCTGAATGCTGACCAGCCGCTCCAGGCAGCCGTGGTTGCCGCATTTGCAGAGCTCCGCATCGCCGGGGTCAACGACGATGTGCCCGATTTCGCCCACGAGCGAGTGGCAGCCAAAGATCATTTTTCCGTCGCTGAAGAACCCGCCCGCAATGCCAACGCCGGCGAACACCGTAATCGCCTGCACGTCCTCAAAGCGATCCGCGTGCTCCTTTAGCGTTGCGAACGCGGCGATGCGGGCGTCGTTCTCGACAATCGCATATCGCGCGGTTGGAAAAATCTCCGTGAGCCGGTTGTAGTCCAAATCCTCCTCCGAGGGCATCGTCATATACGCGAGGTTGTAGCGAATGCGCCCCGTCTTGCGGTCGATGACGCCGCCGAGCGAGTAGCAAACCCCCAGCAGATGCGCGCGCTCCTCTGGCGTAAAGAACGAGGCCGCATAATTTGACAGCGCGCGGTAGATGTCCTCCGGCGTTTTGTTGTCCCCGTGCATGCAGAGTCCGCTGCGGATCACGGTTCCGGCGAGGTTGGTCAGCGAGAAGACAAAGCCGCCCTCGCGGTTTTGAATCGCGAGAAAATACAGGTCCGGATTGAGCACATAGAGCTCCGGCCGCTTGCCGCCGAGGCTGCCCGAAGTACCTTTTCCAAAAGGCACGAGCAGTTCGTTGCTCAAGAAATGTTCAATGCTCTTTTGCACGGTCTGGCGGCTGATACGCGTTTTTTCGGATATTTCCACAGCGGTCAGCGGTTCCCCGCGCAGGAACGCGGTGAGCACCGTCTGGCGGTTTTTCACCTTGAGTTCCTTGGGAATCGCAACCTGCGAAGGCCTGTTTTCGTGTTCCATTGCGCTTTCTCTCCGACCATTATTCGTTACGACAATTTGTTAGGTAACTCTATTATAGACAACGCCCAACTTGTTTGCAACACGAGGGAACCGTATATTCACTCCATGCTGCGTTGCGGAAAAGGAACCCGCGCCGTTTGGTGCAGCGCGGGTGTTTTGCTTCGCTATTCGATCCAGTTCAGTGCTTTTTGAATCGCCGTGTCCCAGAAACCCCATTCGTGTGTGCCGTCCCATTCCTCGTAGAGCAGGCGCGAAAGCGGCGCGTTTCGCATTTCTCCCGCGAGGCGAACGTTGGCTTCGTAGAGAAAGTCCTGCCGCCCGCAGGCCAAATACAGCTGCAGGTGCTTCAGCCGCTCGGCGTTTTGTTTCGCGAGCACAAACAGGTCGCTCGAATCCGGCACCGAGACGGGCGAGCCGAAGATCGCCTCAAACGTCTGGTGGATACCCTTCGTCTGCTCAATGACCTCCGCGTGTTCGGAAATCTGCCGAATATCGCAGGCGCTCGAAAACGCGGCGCAGGCGCGGTAGCGCTCCGGATAGGTCAGCGCGCAGCGCAGCGCGCCGTAACCGCCCATGGAAAGCCCCGCAATCATCAGATCTTCCGGCGCGACGGACAGCCCGAACAGGCGCGAAGCCATCTGCGGCAGCTCCTCCGTCAGGTAAGTAAAGTAGTCGTCGCCAAAGACCATGTCGTGGTAAAAGCTCTTCTCGCCCTGCGGCATGAGCACCGCGATTCCGTGCGCTTCGGCGTAGCGGATGATCGACGTGCGCATCCACCACGCGGCGGCGTTGTCCGACAGGCCGTGCAGCAAAATCAGCGTCCGCTGGGGCGCGTTGGTCGGCTTCTGCGCGGGCGCGTCCACGCGCGCTTCGCGGCTGTCCTGCGGCAGAATCACGGCAAGGCGCGTGTCAATCTGCAGTGATTTGGAATAGAGAACCCCGTCAAAAAATGCCATGTTGGTTCCCCTTAGTGTTTTCTGGCGTATTTCCGAACGTCGATCGCCACCGCGGCAATGATGATGAGTCCCTTGGCAACATACTGCCAATACGGGCTCAGACCGATAAACGTCAGACCATAGCTCATGATGTTGAAGATGATGACGCCCGCGACCACGCCGCCGACGCCGCCGATGCCGCCGCCCGCCGAGCAGCCACCGATGATGCAGGCCGCGATGGCGTCCAGCTCATAGCCCGCGCCGTAGGCCGCCGTGCCGCTGCCCGTGCGCGCCGCTTCCAGCGCGCCGCCGAGCCCGTAGAGCGCGCCCGCAATGGCAAACGTGAAAAGCTGAATCTTGAGCACGTTGATGCCGCTGACCTTGGCCGCTTCCATGTTGCCGCCGACGGCAAAGATTTCCTTGCCGAGCACCGTCTTGTTCTGCAGAATCCAAACGATGGCAACGCAGGCCAGCGCGATGAGCAGAATGTAGGGGATGTCGTGGAACGAACCGGAGCCAATCGCCTTAAACCCGGCGGTATAGCTGCCGAGCGGCTGGGAGCTGTTCGGTTCGGCGTCCATATAAAGATTCGCGATGCCAAACGCGAGCATGGCCGTGCCCAGCGTGGCCAGAAACGCGGGTACCTTCAGTTTGGAGACCACGAGGCCGTTGAACAGGCCGAAGAGCAGGCCAACGAGAACCGCAACCAGCAGCGGAACGAAACCGGGCAGTTCCGGCAGGTTTGCGTAATATTTTAAGTAGTAGGTTGCCTGCTCCGCCAGCGAGCCGGCGATGACCGCCGTCAAGCCGACCATGCGCCCGCCGGAAAGGTCCGCCGAGCCGGAGAGGATGACGAACATACAGCCCAGCGCAACGACGATGCGGACGCTGCTCTGCATCAGGATGTCGCGCAGCACGCGCAGCGAGAAAAACGAGGGCTTAATCACGACGACCAGCGCAATCATGACCAGCATGATGGCATAGATTGCGTTGTTCATCATGAACAGCCGAAAATCAAACTTGCTTTTCGTTTTCATAAATCGGTTCTTCCTTCCAAGATCTGTTAAGGCTAGTTCTAATAAGACTAGTTCTGTTCCGCCGGATTCTGATAAGAGCTGGCGAGGTGCATGATCGCCTGATCCTGAATCTGCTCGCCTTCGAGGAACCCGGAAACGCGCCCTTCGCACATGACCATCACGCGGTCGGACATGCCAATGAGCTCCGGCATCTCCGAGCAGACGATTAGAATACTCTTGCCCTGTTTGGCCATTTCAACCAGCAGCGAGTAGATTTCGTACTTCGCGCCAATGTCAATGCCGCGCGTCGGTTCGTCCAGAATCAGAATGTCCGGCTCGGTCAAAAGCCAGCGTGAGAGAACCACCTTCTGCTGATTGCCGCCGGAGAGGTACTTGATCTGCGTGGCAATGCTCGTCGTCTTGATCGAGAGCGCGTCGACGTATTTCGCGGTGTCCTCCTTGCGCTTCTTTGAGCGCAGGAACCCGATCTTACCGGTGTAGCGCTTGCGGTTGATCGCCTGGTTCGCGATGACCATGTTCTCCACGATGGAGAGCATCGGGATAATGCCCGTCTCGCGCCGTTCTTCCGTGAGCAGCGCAAAGCCGTTTCGAATCGCGTCCCGCGCGCAAGTATGGCGCAGGGTTTTTCCGTCTTTGACAATCTCGCCGGACTTCACCGCGCGCAGGCCAAAGATGGACTCCATCAGCTCGGTGCGCTGCGCGCCAATCAGGCCGCCGATGCCAAAGATTTCGCCCTTTCGAACGGAGAAACTGACGTCCTGAAAGGACTTCGGGTCGGCGGAAGTGAGGTTCTTAACCTCGAGGTGCACGTCTCCGCGCACGTAGTCCCGCGCCGGGAAGCGGTTCGTCATTTCGCGGCCGACCATGCGGTTGATGATCGCGCGGTTGTCGAGCTCGCTGGCCGGCCAGGTGCCAACCTTCGTGCCGTCGCGCATGATGGTGACCTCGTCGGAAATCTGCAAAATCTCTTCGATCTTGTGGGAGATATAAATAATTGCAACGCCTTTTGCCGTGAGTTGGCGGATAATTCGAAATAACAGTTCCGCTTCGTTCTCGGAAAGCGACGAGGTCGGCTCGTCCATAATGATGACCTTTGCATCGCTTGAGACCGCGCGAACAATCTCGATGAGCTGGCAATACGAAACGGAGAGGCGCGAAAGATTTGCCTTGGGGTCAATCTCAATTCCCAGCCCCTGAAAGATTTCCAGCGTGTTCTTGTACATCGATTTATAATCGACCCATTTGACCCCCAGCGTACGCCTGTAGGGAATTCGGCCGAGCCAAACGTTTTCCATGACGTTTCGGCTGCGAACAACCTGCAGCTCCTGGTGAATCATCGAAATACCCGCGTCGATTGCGTCGCGCGTATCGACGAAGTGAACGGGCGCTCCGTTCACGAGCACTTCGCCTTCGTCCGGCTGATAGATGCCGAAGGCGCATTTCATCAGCGTCGACTTTCCCGCGCCGTTTTCGCCCATGACCGCGTGGACGCTGCCCGCGCGCACCGCGAGGGACACGCCGTCCAGCGCTTTGACGCCGGGAAACTGCTTGCTGATGTTCCGCATTTCCAGAACCATGTTGTTTTGGTCCATGCTATTCTCCTTGTTCCACTTCGAAAGAAATGGCCGGGTGCCATTCTTTCTTGCTGTTTTCCGTGCGGCTCTTCTTGTTTCATTTTGCCCCAAAGAGCGCTTGAATACAAGAAGAGCCGGCGGCCTTTGTACCGGGCCGCCGGCGGAGGGTGACGGCGTTAGTACGTTGCGTCTGCGACGTTGCTCGCGTCGATCGGGATGTAGTCAATCCAGATGCGGTGGCCTTCTACCTTGAAGCCTGCGTCATACGCAAGGTTCTCCGCATTCACTTCGAGCCCGTTCTGCAGGCAGAACATGAGACGGTAAGCCAGGTTGCCGAGCGTAACCGGGTTGTTCAGCGCGGTGCCGAGCAGTGTGCCTTCCGTGAGGGCTTCGCAGCCAACCGCGGTTGCGTCTACGCTGCAAACCGGGATTTTCGGGCCGTCGTCGTCGAACCAACCGGCTGCCTTCATGGCTTCGATTGCGCCGAGGGCCATGTCGTCGTTCGCCGCAAAGACGGCTTCTACGTCGTCCGAATTGGAGGTCAGAATCGACTGCATCGTGTTCATCGCGTCCGCGCGGCTGTAGTTGCAGACCGCTTCATAGACCTTGTTGGTCTTGATGCCCGCGTCTTCCACGGCCTTGATCGAGTAGTCGCGGCGCGCGAGGGAGTCATAGTGCCATTCGAAACCGATCAGCATCACGTAGTCTAGCATGCCGTTGCCGTTGCGATCCGCTTCGGGATGCTCCTGCCAGTACTTCGCGGCATAGTTGCCCATGATCGTACCGGACTGATCCGCCAGCGAGGAGATGAACCATACGTTGTCATACATGGCGAACTCTTCGTCCGTCGGGGTGTTCGTGTTGAGGAAGATGATGGTCTTGCCGGCGTCCTTGGCCTGCTGAATCAGGTTGGCGGTGCCTGCGGTGTCGAGGTTGTTGACGAGCAGGTAGTCGACGTCCTGCGTGAGGAAGAGGTTGACGTTGTTGGCCTGCGTCGGCACGTCGAACGCGCTGTCCGCAGAGGAGAGGGTCAGCCAGCCGCTGCCATCCGCCGCGTCTTCCAGCGTTTGACGCGCGCTGGAGATGAACGTATCGGCGAAGTTGTACCAGCAGACGCCTGCGGTTGCGGGTTTGGTCTCGGGAGCAGCGGCTTCCTCGGGCGCAGTGGTTGCTTCAGCGGCGGCTGCTTCGGTGGCGGCGGGTTCGGTGCTTGCGGCTGGCGCCTGCGCCTTGCAAGCGACCATCGACAGGCACAAGGCAAGGACCAGAACCAGAGCTACGATTTTCTTCATTCGATTTCTCCTCCATTTTTGATGTATTTCAGCAGTCTATCTGGCTGCTTGAAAACGCTTTTGTATCAAGATATTCTAATTTACACTGCGATTCTATTCATCGTTGTGTTTCGTGATTCAATCAATATCGTCCCGGTATACGATCGATGCCGCGCCGTGGTAAACGCGAATCTGTTTGCCAAACACGCCAAACACCGAGCCGCTGGCGACCGCGTCCGCCGGAAAGTTGAACCCCGCCGTGTTCGGCTGCGCCTGCGCGGTACCCGCGAGAATTTCGCCGTCCAGCGCGATAAAGTCGTTCAAGTAGCGATCCGGGTCGAGCAGATAGCCGTTGTGCGCCGGAAACAGCGCGTCGTATTCGTTCCTTCGGGCGAGCAGCCGTTCGGCGTTTGCGCGGTGCCGCCGAATGGTCGGCAGAAAGTCCGGATCGGAGCGACGCTTGAGAATCAGCACCTGCCCGCTCTCGAATTCGTCCCCCGTAAAGAGGAAGCGGTTTTTCTGCGCCAGAATTGCGATGCTGCCGTCGTGGTGCGCCGGAATCGCGATGATCTCGAGCACCTCGTTGCCGAGGTCAATGCGCGTGCCGTCCACCAGCACGCCGGTTTCGTAGTCGGAAAACGGCTTTTGCGCGGCCCATTGTTCGTGAATCGGCGCAAACCCGTGCTTGCAGTCGCGTTGCGACGCTTCCCCCATCCAGGCTTTCGGCCAGCAGCCGTTTCCGCCGGTATGGTCGAAGTGCCCGTGCGTATTGATCACCATGACCGGAAGGTTCGTCTTCTCCTCCACCACCGCGCGAATGTTTCCTTCGCCATATCCGGAATCGATCAGCACCGCCTGACGTTCCCCGACGAACAGATACTGAAAATTCTGCCATCCGTTCGAGAGAACCCAAAGGTTCGGGCGAATCACCCAGCTGCCGTAGAGCAGCCCGTGTATGGTTGTGTTTTCGTCGCGCATGCAGGTTTATGCTCCGGTGTAACAGAATCGAAAGAGTATCGCTTTTTTATTTGTGCTGGATGCTGGATTCGAATGCTTGAGTAAGATTCGAAAGATTGTGAAAGATCGTTTTTAGATGAATTAGTATGTTACGTAATTTCGTTTTCTAACTGACAACCCATTTATACCAAACATCAAACGGCTTGTCAAGCATCTATTTTTTCTTAGAAATCCTAACGGTCGAAAACAGCAAAACACCCGCGAGCCCATTTCGTTCGCGGGTGCACAAATGCGTATTGTTCTTGTTTTGTCGGTCGGCGGTTCCGGAAGAGCTCTATTTCTTCGTCTGCTTGTCGGCGCAGTAGTCCCGAATCACGCGCTGTAGTTTTTTACGCGCGGCTCGGTTCTTGCAAAGCCAGAGGCGCGAAATCGCGTCGCAGATTTCCACATCAGGATTGTTCTTCTGTAGCTTTCGGAGTTCGTTTTCGCGCATGCGTATGATCGGCAGCGCGATGTCGCGCTCCTCGCCGTCGCGCATGTAGTTATCCGCCGCGATCAATGCGTCCACATCCGCCGCCGGAACGGGCAGCGCATACAGATAGCTCGCCTCGCAGTTGCTCGCGCTGGAGTAAGTGACGATTCCCACGGGAATCAACGGCAGGTGCGCATACCTTGCCGTCTCGCGGCTGTCGGAAGCGCCTTCGGAATTCTCCCAAACCTCCAGCTTGTGTCCGGTACCCCGGCGGAACAGCTCTTCCTCCAGCTCGCGCTCTGCTGCAACGTCGAAGATATCCATGGTAACGGGCGTACCGATGCGGTTGATCGCTCCCTCGTCCGCGGAGCAATGCCCGCCAAAGAGGTTCAGGCTCGCGGAGGCGCCCGCCGCCTTCTTCTTTGCCCAGAGTTTCGCGGTGCGGTCGTGGACAATCCAGCGCCCCTGTTCCGGCCCGCCCGCCACAAACGGAACGATGATCACCGTCAGGTGACGCAGTCCCTTCTGCTCGGCCACGGAACGCTCCTCCAGCCCGCAGATCTCGTAGCCGCGCTTGGTCTTCTGCACGATGTACAGTTTCTCGGCGGGTACGGCTTTCGGCGGAGGCGGCGCGACCGGTTTCTCCGGTTCCTTGGGCTCCAGCTGTTTGCCGCAAACGAGGCAAACGTTTTGCTCGTCCGCATACCGCTCACAGAAGTGATTCCCGCGAATGGAGTCGTTCAGCTCTTCCAGCGTATGGATCACGCCAGTATAGCGGCTGTTGTCGAAGTCCGGGTCCAGCTCGCTGTAGAGCACCGTTCCGGTGTCGTCGTAGTAAATCTCCTGCTCGCCGCAACGCACGCACCAAACCTCGACGCGCCCGGTTCCGCTGCCGTTGGAGTTGCTTGCAAACAGGTGCTGGCACCCGCCGCTGTACCCAAAGTTGTCGCTCGAATTCGAATCGTGTTCCATCGATCATTCCTCCCTTTCTGTTGCGCCATCGTCTGACGGCAACGCGGTGCATGGTTTTTTAATAGAAGAAACCAGAAAAGAAAACGTTGACTGGAATGGATGTCGTTGTTATAATGATCATACAGAGTGAACATTTCTTAATTCGAATGGTAGCACAGGGCGAACGACCTGTCAATAGTCAGAATGGTATTTTACGCACGAAGTATTTATATCACGCAGAATAAAGCACGAATATCAAGTACGGAGTATACACTTTATGCAAATATACGACTTTGATAGCTCTCACATTCTGGAAAGCGGCTTTCGCGCCGACGAACCGGAAGATACGAATGCGGTGTCCGGCGCGCAGATCTGTATCTATTGCGGCGAACGGGTGCCCGCCGACCAGCAGAAGAAGCACGCGAGTCGCCACGGCAGGCAGGAAAAGTTCGACCTGTTGCTGAACGCGGACAGCGTGTTTGCCTTCACCGCCAAGGAGAAGAGCTATCTCTACCATGTCTTCGCCGGACTGAAAGACAAGGAGATTGCCCAGAAGATGGGCATTCCGGAGGTCTCGGCGCGGCGCATGCGAAACCAGTTTAACAATCGCATGCGTCAGGCGCGCGGGCTGCTGCTGCTGGACGAATTGCTTGGAGACAGCCTCAAGCGCCGCAAGAAGAAGAAGCCGGAGTCGGAACGAACGCGCATTCCGTCGTTGGACGAAGCGGGCAATGTGCTCGCGTTTTACCCAACCAAGCGCACGCTCCACGAGGCGGGGCTGCTGCATCCAACGTCGATTCTGGTCGTCTACAAGCGCGATCCGAAGACGGGCGAACCAGCCTTCCTCGTGGTCGACAAGGCAGATAAACTCGGCGCGGGGGACGACGCCTCCCCCGTTGCCTCCGCGCTGGACGTTCTCGGCGGTCATGTCCGCGAGGAGGATTTTCCGCTCAACAGCGGCGCTTCGGACGCAGAAGGTGCCTTCGCGGGAAAGCCGATTCCGGTTGACCCAGTGCTCTGGAACTGTGCGCGGCGGGAACTGGCACGCGAGTTGGTCAGCCCAAGCCAGCCGGAGGAGAACCTCTCGCTCTGGTTTACCAACCGCTACCGCGGCACGCACGCGGAGGGAACGAACAACGAGATCTCCTGGGTGTTTTTCTGCCGCTACACCAACGGAACGCAGCATTTGCTCAACGTTCCGGGTGAAGTGCGCATCAAGGACGACTGGATCGACTCCATTGGCGAGTCGGTCTCGCGGACGTATGTCGGGCGGTTCTGGAGGCTCGGCGAGCTGATTCGTCAGGTCGATGCGCATCCGGAGCAGGCCAACGACGGGCTAAAACGCGTGCTCAAGCGCCTGTCGGAGGAGCCGGAACTGCTCGACAAGCTCGAATAGAGCGTCTTCACGCTCGAAAGGAGACTTTTATGGAACGGAATATTTCTCAACCGCAAGATGATTCCGCCAACCGACTGGAGCAAATTCAGGTTTGGTACGCCGGGGCAATTTCGGAAAGCGGGCGCTTCTCCCTCATGCTTCGCCAGCGCGTCGCCAACGACGCAGCGGCGCAGGGTCGGTTCGGCGTGCCCTGCGAGGGTCGGGTCGCGTCTGCCGAATCGTTTGAGCAGGCGCTGGCGCGGATTCTCGCGGAGCAGTTGGAACAAACGCAGCCGGAAGAGTGCCTGTTCTGCTTCGACCTGCCAACGGAGCCAAATCGGGAACTCTGCCGCGTGTACCTGTTGCTCGGTATGGCGCAGTGCTCGCCGTATCTGAAGCACGCGCCGTCCGACCGGTTCGATTGGATTGATGCGCAAACCCTGCTCGACGCATTGCAGGCGGGCGACCAATCGTACGCCGTGGACGCCGCCGTCGTCGAGCAGATTCTTCACCATTACACCGGAATTCGCAACTACACGATCCACATCACCGATCCTTGGTCCGCCCCGGATTCTGGCAGTTATGCAGGTTCGGACGAGTGGAGCTACGACGCGACATACGAGTATTTCGGCACGCTCGAAGGCGCCATGGAACGAGGAAAAAGTTACGTTCGCGACTTTCGGGACGACGTCAGTCCCTATCTTGCGAGCGTCGTCTATTGGCTGACGTAAACGCAGCGCCGCATTCTCCGGTAAAGAACGTCACGCATACGCTTGAAACGATACTTCCACGACGAACCAACCAAAGGAAGACAACGTCTGGCGACCTCTTGCCTGGCGTTGTCTTTTTTTTATTGTTTCCCTATTGAACTTCTGTTTCCAGTAAAACAGCGTAATCTTATTATGATAGGACTTTTCGAAAGATTTCGGTGTGCAAATTGCGTAAAATATCGAAAATGTATGCATACGTGTGTTGACATTATAAACAGGCCAATGTTACTATTTCGATAGTTCGGCAGATGATCCGGGGGGAGAATCGCATGGCAGTCAAAAAGAAATCCGCCTCAACCGAGGAACTGTTTCAACTGTTGCAAAACACACAGCAACTGGAGGAATTTTTAACCGCGCACGAGGAGGACCTGCCGTCCATCAGCACCCCCGCCTATCTTCAACAGATGCTGACCCAACACAACATTTCAAAGCAAAGCGCGTTGGAAGCCGCCAACCTGAACTATTCCCTCGGCTATCAGATTCTCAACGGTTATCGAAATCCCAGCCGAAACGCACTGATTCGCCTCGCGCTCGGCATTGGTTTAACGATAAACGAGACGCAACGGCTGCTGAAAGTTGCGCAGCGCGGCGAGCTTTATCCAAGAAACCGCCGGGACGCCGCGCTCATCTACTGCATACAACATCAAACCAGCGTCATTGACGCCGAGATCCTGCTAGAGCAAATCGGCGAGAAACTTTTGGGCTAAGGGGCTAGCTATGGAGGATCTGCTTTCGTCGTTTCTCGCGGATTATCAGGTCGTGTTGGATTCTTACGTCTCACTGCCGCCCAGTCTTGCAGAGCGGTATTCGCTTGTGGACTGCCTGCGCGGTTCGGAGGCGTCCTCCACCTTTCTGGTAAAAAACAAGGCGGACGGCTCGCTCAGCATTCTCAAGGTAGCCGCAAAGCGCGCAGGCCGAAACCTGCTTGGGGAATATCAAATCCTCGACGCGCTGGATTCGCCGGTATTTCCGAAGGCGCTTTTATATCAGGCGGACGATCACACGGAGTATTTTTTGCGCGGCTATATCCCCGGCACGCCTATTTCGGACTACATCGAGCAGTACGGGCCGCTGAGTGAGCGGGAAACGATTCGAATCGGGATCGGTTTTTGCGACACGTTGAGCATGCTGCATCGGCAGAATCCGCCGGTGATCCACCGCGACATCAAGCCGCAAAACCTGATTTATACGCGGGAGCACGGGCTCGCGCTCATCGATTTTGACGCCGCGCGGCATTACCAGCCCAAGCGGAGAAGCGACACCGTCTGCCTCGGCACACAGACAACCGCCGCGCCGGAGCAGTTTGGCTACAAGCAGACCGATCAACGTTCGGACATCTACTCCACCGGTGTACTGCTGCTCTATTTTTGCACCGGTTCCTACGATCTGGACGGTATAGCGTCGCTGCAGAACCGCAAGCTCGCGCGCGTCATCGAAACCTGCACGCAGTTTGATCCTGAGCGCCGGTACGCAAACATCCGGCAATTGCAGTCGGATTTACGGTTCGCCGCAAAGGCGCGATCGTTGCCCAAGCGGTTGTTCTTGCGCGGAACGGGCATTGGCCTCGCAGCGGGATTTGGGCTCGCGGTGTTGCTCGGCGCGGTAGGCGTGCTTCCGCAGCAATGGAGTTCGAAGCAGGCGGTTGCAGCGAGCGTTCCCCTCGCAAAGCCGAGCCCGGCCGCAAACAGCTCCGTTATCACGTTTGAATCGTCGGAGATTGAGCAAGCGGTGCGAAACCAGCTTGGCATGGATGCAGCAACGCCGCTGACGCAGGCCGATCTGGATCGGGTCACGAAACTCTACTTTTTTGGCACGGAGACCTACTCGAATTGGAGCGACATTACCTATCACTCGCTCTACCGAACATCTGACCCCAGCGGCACGATTCGCACGCTCACGGATATTCCGAAGTTTCGAAATCTGACCGATCTTGCCGTGTGCAATCAGGGAATTACGGATATATCCCCTCTGGCCGGGTTGCAACTGGTTCATCTTGCGCTCGGCGGAAACCAGATTTCCGACCTGTCGCCGCTGAAGGAACTGCCGTATCTCAACGAGCTCTACACAGGGAGTAATCCGATCGTTGCCATCGACGTCATTGGCGAGTGCCCGTATCTTCGTGTACTCGACGTAAGCAGCACCAGCGTGATCGATCTTTCGCCGCTTGCAAACCTCAATCTTCAATCGCTGTATCTAAAGAATATTCCGGGCGACGAGTACTCGTTCCTGACCAATATGCCTTCGCTGGAACGCTTTACGGCATCCAACGTAAACGAGCGCAGGATTGAGACGATCTCGCAACTGAGTTCGTTGACCTATCTGGAGCTTGACGGAACGGCACCCGACTTCGCGCCGCTGCGGAAGCTGAATAAACTGACGGGTTTAATGCTGTTTGACCAGCAACTGACGAGTTTGAAAGGGATTGAGTCGCTCTCGCATCTGGATTATCTGCTGGTGTA
>JAYFPQ010000005.1:0-11523 GCA_034927595.1 Christensenella sp. | reverse complement strand
GCGCTTCGCGGGAGTGTCTCGACGGCAAGGTTCTGCCCGGCGTTGCCGTGCTCAACGAGAAGTACACGAAGGATTGCCTGTCAAAGCGCGCTCCGCGCGCTTTGACAGCATAGACCGTGCCGCGCTTCTTGCGGCGCAATGCGAATTGGAAAGGAATCATTTTATCATGAGAAAGCCTATTATTGCAGGAAACTGGAAGATGAATATGACCCCCGCGGAAGCCGAACAGCTGGTCGCGGAACTCATTCCGCTCGTCAAGGACGCAAGATGCGACGTCGTCGTCTGCCCGCCGTATGTTGACCTTGCGGTCGTTGGCAAGCTCCTCGCGGGCACCAACATCAAGCTTGGCGCGCAGAACATCCACTGGGCGCCCAAGGGCGCGTTCACCGGCGAAGTCAGCGCGGATATGCTGCTCGCCATGGGCGTGAGCTATGCCATCGTTGGCCACAGCGAGCGCCGCCAGTACTTTGGCGAGACGGACGAAACGGTCAACAAGCGCGCGAAGGCCGCGCTCGAAGCGAACATTACGCCGATCATCTGCGTTGGCGAGACCCTCGAACAGCGCGAAAGCGGCGTGACGGACGCGATTGTCAGCAAGCAGACCGTTGCCGCGCTCGCGGGATTCTCGGCAGAGGACGTTGCGAAGTCCGTCATCGCCTACGAACCCATCTGGGCCATCGGCACGGGTAAAACCGCCACCAGCGAAGACGCGAACCTGACCATAAAGGTCATCCGCGGCGCAGTTGCGGGCGTCTACGGCGCGAAGGTTGCCAGCGAAGTCCGGATTCAGTACGGCGGAAGCATGAATGCCAAGAACGCAACCGAACTCATGGCCATGCCGGAGATCGACGGCGGCCTCATCGGCGGCGCGAGCCTCAAGAGCGACGACTTCTCAAAGGTGGTTCATTTCTAATGACGAAACCGATGACCGCTTTGATCATTCTGGACGGCTTTGGCTGCTCCAAGGATAAGGAATTTAACGCCATCAAGGCCGACGGCGCGGCGAATATCTCCCGTCTCTGGGAGCAGTATCCGCATACGCAGATCGCCGCGAGTGGCATGGACGTTGGCCTGCCGGATGGCCAGATGGGCAACAGCGAAGTCGGCCACCTCAACATTGGCGCGGGTCGGATCGTCTACCAGGAGCTGACCCGCATCACAAAGGCGATTCTGGATGGGGACTTCTTCGAAAACGAAGCGTTCCTCGACGCCATTGAAAACTGCAAACAGCACGATTCCGCGCTGCACCTGATGGGCCTGCTCTCGGACGGTGGCGTGCATTCGCACAACACGCATCTCTACGCGCTGGTCAAGCTCGCGCGCGACAAGGGACTCAAGAAGGTGTTTGTCCATTGCTTTATGGACGGGCGCGACGTGCCCCCGAGCAGCGGCAAGGGCTACGTGGAGCAGCTCGACGAGGAACTCAGCAAGATTGGCGTCGGCAAGATCGCCTCTGTCATGGGGCGGTACTACGCGATGGATCGCGACAACCGCTTTGAGCGCGTGGAGAAGGCCTATGCCGCGCTGGTGTACGGCGAAGGTGAAACAGCCAACAACGGCGAGGAAGCCATGCAGAATAGCTACGACAAGGGCGAGACGGACGAGTTCGTTCTGCCGACCGTCGTGCTGGAAAACGGCAAACCCGTCGGCAAGATCTCCGCAAACGACAGCGTGATCTTCTTCAACTTCCGTCCCGACCGCGCGCGTGAAATCTCGCGGACGCTCGTGTTTGACGACTTCGACGGCTTCCCGCGCAAGAACGGGTTCTTCCCGCTCTACTACGTCTGCATGACGCAGTACGACAAGACGTTTGGCGACCGCGTGCATGTTGCCTACCGGCCAGACTCGCTGAGCAACACGTTTGGGCAGTATCTCGCCCAAAACGGGCTCACACAGCTCAGAATTGCGGAGACGGAAAAGTATGCGCACGTGACGTTCTTCTTCAACGGCGGCGTGGAAGCGCCGAACCCCGGCGAAGACCGCGCGCTGATTCCCTCGCCGAAGGTCGCAACCTACGATCTCCAACCGGAGATGAGCGCGTATCAAGTGGCGGACGAAGCGGTCAAGCGCATCGAGAGCGGCAAGTACGACGTGATGATTCTCAACTTTGCCAACCCGGACATGGTCGGCCACACGGGCGTGATGGAGGCGGCAACCGCTGCCGTGCACGCCGTAGACGCCTGCGCGGCAAAGGTTGTGGACGCAATTCTCAAGACGGGCGGCCGCTGCATCATCACCGCCGACCACGGCAACTGCGAGAAGATGTGGGACGAGTGCGAAAACGCGCCGTTCACCGCGCACACGACGAATCCCGTTCCGTGCATTCTCGTGGACAATGCGCGAAAGAACGTCACCCTCCGCGAAGGCGGGCGGCTGAGCGATCTCGCGCCGACGCTGCTGGACCTGTTGGGGTTACCGGTGCCGAAGGAAATGACCGGAAAATCGCTGATCGTCGGCTGATTTTCGACGGGTTTTCGCTTGCATTCACACTACTTGCGTGTTATAATCACTAGGCTATGGGTGGATTTTCGCATAACGGACTTATGCGGAGAAATCCAAAGCCAGAAACGTAAAATATGCTCGACCCGTCGCGCGCTGCCAGGCAGAGCGGCAGGGATCGTAATTTGGAGGAATCGTTCAAATGCAAACGTTAGCGCTGGTCATTCGCATTGCGCTCTTGGTGATCTCTGTTCTGCTCGTCGTCGTCGTGCTGCTGCAGAAGACGAAAAGCTCCGGCTTGGGCGCTTCGTTCGGCGGGGAAACCAATTCCTTTACCGCTAAAGGCAAGGCCGCAAGCCGTGAAGCGAAACTTCAGAAACTGACGATCATCCTCGCCGCAATTGTAGGCGTGCTCGCGCTCGTCCTGACGGTTGTTTAAGGAAACTCCTTGAACGTATGCGGCGTATCGAAACGGATACGCCGCTTTTTTAATCGAGTGCGAACATTCCAAAGACGAACTCATGAAACCGGTAAAATACGGCGGATCTGCGCTTGACTTTGGGCGCTTAAGCCGGTATCATGTTCAGGAACCCAAGATTATATATTATTTTCTCCGCCGGAAAGGAACAAGGCGAACCCTATGCCGAAGACACGAGGCGTAAAGCCGCTTGCGCAAAACAGGAAGGCACGCCACGATTACTTTATTGAGGATGTTCTGGAGTGCGGAATCGAGCTGTGCGGCACGGAGGTCAAGTCGCTCCGAAAGGGCGCCTGTAACCTCAAGGATAGTTACGCGCAGGTCAAGAACGGCGAGCTCTTTCTCATCGGGATGCACATCAGCCCCTATGAGCAGGGCAACATCTATAACCGCGATCCGTTTCGCACGCGAAAACTTCTCGCACACAAAAGCGAGATTCGAAAACTCGCGGTTGCGACCCAGCAGGACGGCATGAGCCTTGTTCCGCTTTCGCTCTACCTAAAGGACGGGCGCGTAAAGCTGGAGCTCGCGGTTGCCAAGGGAAAGAAACTATACGACAAACGCCACTCGATCGCCGAGCGCGACGCGGGGCGCGAAATGGAACGACGACTAAAGGAGGATCGCGAATGAGAGGCTTACCGTTTACGAAGGACCAGTTGGAGTCGATCGTAAAACAATATCCAACGCCGTTTCATATCTACGATGAAGCCGGCATTCGCGCGAACGTAAAACGCCTGCAGGAGTCGTTTGCCTGGAACGAGGGGTTCCGTGAATACTTTGCGGTGAAGGCGCTGCCGAATCCCGCGATCATGAGGCTGCTCTTCGACATCGGCTGCGGCATGGACTGCTCGTCGCTGACCGAACTGATGCTCTCCCGCGCGGTGGGCATTACGGGGCACGACATCATGTTTTCGTCCAACGACACCCCGGCAAACGAGTTTCAACTCGCGAGCGACATGGGTGTGCTGATCAATCTGGACGACATTACGCACATCGATTTTCTAGCGAAGAACGGCGGCATTCCAAAGACCGTCTGCCTGCGCTTTAACCCCGGCGGGGAGTTTTTGCTCGGCAACACGATCATGGGCAATCCCGGCGAGGCGAAGTACGGCATGACGCGCAATCAGCTCAGCGAAGCGGTCAAGCGGCTGATGTCGCTCGGCGCGGAGGAGTTCGGCCTGCATGCGTTCCTCGTGAGCAACACGACGGACGACGACTATTATCCCGCGCTGGCGAGAAAGCTCTTTAAGACCGCCGTGGAACTCCAGCAGGAGACGGGCGCGAAGTTCACGTTCGTCAACCTCTCCGGCGGCATCGGCATTCCGTACCGCCCCTACGAAAAGGAGACGGACATTCGCTACATCGGCGAAGAGGTCAAGCGCGAATACGACAACATCGTCGCGCCGAGCGGGCTGAAGCTGCGCATTTTCACCGAGCTGGGCCGCTACATCACGGGGCCGTTTGGCTATCTCGTGACCCGCGCGATCCACAAGAAGGAAACGCACAAAAAGTACATCGGCGTGGACGCCTGCGCCTGCAACCTGATGCGCCCCGCAATGTATGGCGCGTACCACCACATCACCGTGATGGGCAAGGAGAACGACCCGCTGACGAACGTTTACGACGTGGTTGGTTCGCTCTGCGAAAACAATGACAAGTTCGCGATTGACCGCCCGCTGCCGAAGACCGAGCCGGGCGACCTACTGGTGATTCACGACACCGGCGCGCACGGGTTTTCGATGGGCTACAACTACAACGGCAAACTCCGCAGCGCGGAACTGCTGCTGAAGCCCGATGGATCGGCGAAGCTGATTCGCCGCGCGGAAACGCCGGAGGATTACTTCGGTACGCTGGATATACTGAACCTGCCGCTGTAGGGAGAGCATCGCAACAACAGCGTGAACAAGGGGAAACAAATCCCCGCCGCGCTTGATTCTTAACGCCCGGACGGGTACAATAGGATTGCACGGGACGACCGTGCAAACATGGGGGCGAATACCGGTTTCGACGGGGATCGCCGAGGTTGGATAAGCGAGCCGAAGCCCCGGACTTCGATAAAAACGGGATCAGATTAAAGTAACTGACAACAATACTTTAGCCGTCGCTGCTTAACGCAGCGTCCGTCCGCCTGAGAAAACTTACCGTTTCAGATACGGGCGTCATTTAGGGTAGGGAACGAACCCGATTAAGCTTTGCGTCGGGCCGGACTTATGAAGCTACTAAAGCCGATATCCTGCCGGAGGGAGATCGGGAGAGGGAATGTTAATTCACCGGATACGCTCGTAGAAAGTCTGGTTGAGGGGTTTTCGGACGGGAGTTCGACTCTCCCCGCCTCCACCAAATCAAACACCATCTATTGATAAAAGGAATTTTGTCAGCAGGTGGTTTTTTGTTTGCCCGAAAATGCTTGATTTAAGCCGCTTCCGGGCTTTGTGCTTTTCGCCTTGTAGCAATAGTTGGTGTTTTAGAGTAGCCGTTTTCGGGGGATACTTGACACGAACTTGTGGCTGCCGAGTGCTTATTTTTAACGATTAGACCTCTGGGGGTGTGCATCTTTTAACGATTTGCCTTGTAATCGTTAAAAGATACTGTTACGGCAGTCAACACACCATTCGCATGGTTATTCTTGATTTTTCACCTGATATCTGCTAAAATAAAACAACAACTGAAATAAAGGCAATGAAGAGAAGAGTACGCTATTACACTTTTACAGAGAACCCACAAGCTGAGAATGGGTAAAGCTATGTAATCGCAGAACATGGTCTTGGAGCTGCGCACCGAGGGTTTTCACCTAAGGCTGCGACGTGTGCACCCGTTACAGTGCTAAGCTATCGGCAGGTTTTCCTTGTCCGGCAGCTGATGAGGTTCGCGCCGTGAGACGCGGATAAATTTGGGGTGGTATCACGAAGCTATGCTCTCGTCCCCGAAAACTATGTTTTCGGAGAGGAGAGCATTTTTGCGATTCTGAGCTAATTACCATCACAAATTTGAAAGGATTGTTGTAAATGAAAATATTAATAGGAATGGCATGGCCTTATGCTAATGGTTCTTTGCATATCGGCCATCTGGCGGGACTTTTACCCGCTGACATTATTGCACGTTATTATAGAGCCAAGGGCGATAGCACCTACTTTGTCACAGGTAGCGATTGCTTTGGAACACCTGTTACAATTCGTGCTAAACAGGAGAATAAAACACCTCAGGAAATAAGCGATTATTATCATAATGAATTTTGCTATTGCTTCGAAAAGTTAGGCTTTAGTTTTGACCGACACGGCAAGACTTCATCAAGTGAGCATAAAACTTTCGTTAGAGACTTTCACAGTAAGATGTACGAAGGAAATTATATCTATGAGAAGGACGCTCCGCAGGTATGCTGCGAAACGTGTATAAAAATACTGACCGACCGTTTTGTTGTCGGACAATGTCCGACTTGTGGATTGAAAGCACGCGGTGACCAATGTGATTCTTGTGGAGCTATACTTGAACCCGAAAGCCTGATTAACCCGATCTGTTCGATATGTGGAAATCCTCCAACTATCAAAAAAACAAAGCACCTTTATATTGCTATTTCTAAACTTGAAAAAGAATTAACCGCGTATCTCGCGGAGCATCCTGCATGGCGAAAGAATGCAATCGCCTTTACAAAAAGATATATTGAGGAGGGGCTTCGCGATAGAGCCGTAACACGCGATTTGGATTGGGGAATTGATGTTCCCAAGACAGGCTATGAAAACAAGAAAATTTATATCTGGGCTGAAAATGTACTGGGATATCTTTCAATGAGCAGAGCAGTTGCTGCAGAACGTGGTGAAGATTATGCGGAGCTATGGAGTAAAAATAGTAGACACTATTATGTCCATGGCAAGGATAACATTCCATTTCATACAATTATTCTACCTTCGTTAATGTTGGCAAATGGTGAAGTGTGGAAACTACCCGATGATATTATTTCGAGTGAATACCTTACACTGGAAGGACGCAAGATTTCTACCAGCGAAAATTGGGCGATTTGGGTTAAAGATATCGTAGATCGCTATCATCCTGATTCTATAAGATATTTCATGATAACAAACGGTCCGGAAAAGCGTGACACTGATTTCTCTTGGCGTGAATTTGTCAATAGTCATAACGGGGAATTACTTGGCGCGTATGGCAATTTAGTCAATAGGACTCTGGCGTTCATATATAAATATTTTGAGGCAAGCATTCCGGCAGGTACACTGAATGAGAATATTGCAGAAAAGATAGAATCGCATTATCAGAGAGTAGGCGAATTAATTGAAACCGGAAATTTAAAAGAAGCTCTTGATATGCTGTTCAAATTTGTCCGCTTCGGTAATAAATACTTTGATACCGAAAAGCCGTGGGAAACCAGACAATCCGACGTTGTTGCATGTAACAACACGTTGTATAATTGTGTGCAAATAATAGCCAATCTTGCTGTGCTGCTTGAACCGTTTTTGCCATTTTCTTCATCTCAGATCAAAACATGGTTTTCCCTCGATAACAAATGGAGAGCTCAGTTTATACATGAGGGATTTATTATTCCCGAACCCCAAATTCTATTTGAACGTCTGGATAACAAGATTGTTGATGAAGAACTTAAAAAGCTACAAAAAGGTGATTGAAAATTATCCCAATAACTTGGGGAGCGGTTGTTTCATTACGAAAAAAAAACAGCCCGCCGATTGGCGAGCCGTAAATAGTTGAATGTTAAGCTGTGACTTCCGAGCCGTTTTTGAATCTGAATGTCATTGCAGCATCTTGGTCGACCGTCACTTGGTCGATTACAGCAAGCCACAGTTTTTCGTCGAACTCGGCTATGGCAAACGGTCGGCTCTCAATGTCTTTGATGAAGCCTTCGATGATTTTGCCCTTACCAAGGCGTTCTCGCTTGATCGCTTCCAACTCGTCGACTTGCTCTGAAGCTTTACGGTGGCGTTCGAGATAGGCGTTGTTACGCTCCGCCCATTCCTTCTGGTCTACTGCCGATCGGGCATTTTCATAAATTGCCTTTCTGGATAGTTCGGTTACAACCTCAATTTCACGGAACAATTCGGCAAGTTCTGTATCGATTGCCGTGGTGTCACAAAGGACATTTTGAGCAAGTCGGCAGTCCGCAATCAGCCCATCGCGGTTATGCATTAGTAGATTGAATGCGGCTAAAAACCTTTCCTTGATCACTTCCTCGGTTATATGTGGCGTCTGGCATCCCTTTCCGGGGTTTCCGAGCCGTTTGTATTTATCATTACACTGCCAAACTTCTTTGCGGTAGGTCTTGTCGCCCTTATAACTGCCCCAGACCTTCTTGCCAAAGCGGCCGCCACAATCCGCGCAGATAAGTCGGGATGCAAATATACTCGTGCTGCTCGTGGGTCTGCCGAGGTTCTTACGTCGCTCTATTTCAAGCTGAACGGCGTCGAACTCATCAGGTTCGATAATGGCGGGATGGCTGTTCTCGACGTAATACTGCTGAACCTGTCCTTCGTTCTTGACCATTTTCTTCGTGAGGAAGTCTGCACAGAAAGTCTTTTGCAGTAGGGCATGGCCTTTATATTTCTCGTTGGTCAGGATTGATTGAACCACCGCCGTTTGCCACGTTTTCTTACCTGCAGGTGACGGAATATTGTGACGTTCGAGGTGTTTGGCAATTGCCGAGAATGTCTTGCCCTCCATGTAGAGACGAAAGATGAGGCGAACAATTTTTGCTTCGGCAGGAACTATTTGCGGTAGGCCGTCCTCACCTTTCTCGTAGCCGAGGAATTGTTTGTACGGAAGGCTGACCTTGCCGTCCGCCATTCGCTTGCGCTGACCCCAAGTCACATTCTCTGAAATGGAGCGGCTTTCTTCCTGCGCCAAACTGCTCATAATTGTAATAAGTAACTCGCCTTTGGAATCCAGCGTATAGATGTTCTCTTTTTCAAACCAGACTTCCACGCCTTTTTCCTTGAGTTTGCGAACGGTTGTGAGACTATCTACTGTGTTTCTGGCAAAGCGGCTGACTGATTTTGTGACGATGAGGTCTATGTCGCCCTCCAGAGCATCAGCTACCATCTGATTGAAGCCATCGCGTTTCTTGGTGGTGACCGCAGAAATCCCTTCGTCCGTGTAGACGGTCACAAATTCCCAGTCTTCTCGGCTCTGGATGAATTTTGTGTAGTAATCAACCTGCGCTTCATAGCTTGTAAGCTGCTCGTCGCTGTCGGTGGAAACCCTTGCGTAAGCCGCCACGCGACGCTTGACAGCGTTCGACTTTGACTGCGCCGACAAAGCTGGAGCGGTGGCAGGGATAATTCGTATATTAGCCATTGTCCGTACCTCCCAGCGCCCGTTCTCTTGCGGTTTGCCGCATCTCGTCAGTCCAGCTCTCTCGTCGGGAGCGATTTTCCCATGTAGATGTTTGCTCTGTGCCGTCTTTAAAAGTAAATACCAGGACGCCGTCGTCGGGGACTGCTATCGCTGTGATCTTCCCCGATAATACATCGGGGTCGTACACAGCAAGCCCTAACACTTCGGTGCATTTCTCTTTGAGTATGTCCTCGGGTATTCGCTTGGCGGCACATTCGTGCTTTCCTCGGTAAGTGTAGGTAGCGCAAGCCCAAACCACCTTGGCATATTTTGTGCCCACGCCGCTTACCTTTTTGCGGAATTTTGCTCCACACTTTTTACAGGTGATTAGTCCCGAAAATTCGCTGAATGTCAGCTTCCGGGGATGATTAGCTTTTGCTGCCCGCCGGGCCATCTCAATCTGAACCGCCTCGAAGGTCTCGCGGTCGATAATAGCTTCATGTGAACCCTCGACATAGTATTTCGGCAGCTCACCGCTGTTTGACTTCCATTGCTTTGTAAGGTGGTCAGTGATAAAGCCCTTTTGCAAGCACGTATCACCGATGAATTTCTCGTTCCCCAGAATAGAGCCTATGGTGCTTTCTGACCAGCGACCACCGCACTTGGTGGGTACTCCGAGCCGAATCAGCTTCTTCATAATCGCATTTTTACCAAGTCCCGATAAATAGTCGGCGAATATCATTCGCACGACCTCGGCTTCTTCGGGAATAATGGTTAACTTGAAGTCCTTATAGTCAAACCCGTAAATGCGGATGTTGTTGGAGGGCTTGCCCTCCTTGAAATCTTTTCTGATACGCCACTTTTGGTTTTCGCTGACAGAGCGGCTTTCCTCTTGTGCGTAGCTTGCAAGGATGGTGAGCATTAACTCTCCGTCTCCTGAAAGTGAGTGCAGGTTTTGCTCCTCAAAATATACGCCGACGCCGAGATTCTTAAGTTCCCGTACAGTTTCAAGCAATGTGACTGTATTTCTCGCAAAGCGACTGATAGACTTCGTGAGGATGAGATCGATGCGTCTCGCACGGCAGTCGGCAAGCAGTCGCTGGTATTCATGTCTTGAATCCTTCGTGCCGGTTTCCGCTTCGTCGGTATACACGCCGACATACTCCCATTCAGGTTTGCCCTGTATCAGATTGCTGTAGTAGCTGACCTGAGCGGCAAGGGAATGGAGCATTTCATCTTTACCGCAGGAAACACGAGCGTAGGCTGCGACCCGTTGTCTGGTCGGCAATGGCGCCGTTTGTTCAACTTTTGTTATCTTTCTGCCCATAATGGCCTCCTTTCGCATTACCATATATCACTCTTTTTTCCTTACATAGCAAGTCATTTTCGAGGAATATACTGCACGAGGATAAACCATACTTTTGGGCAAGTATTGCATCTATTGACTGCAGGTCATCATCAGAAATGATGCCATTTGCGTGCCAGTTTTTAAACACCGCCATAGCTGACTTGTAGCGGAGGATTGCTTCGTCTTTACTCATGGCAAGCCCTCCGTGACTGCCCAAAACAGGCGCGGGAACAGTATCGCCGACGTGCGTTACCATAGCTTTCAAACTCCGTGCCACAGATCGGGCATACGAAATGATATAAGGCTCTGCGGTTCACGGCCTCAGGGTGTGCCTTCCACCAAGCCATACGGCACTTGTCCGAACAGAACCGTTTCTGCTTAGAACCCCGCATGTGCTGAAGTGGAATGCCGCAGTTGGCACAGGCATCAGTATCTACGGGTAGTTCTTGGTTTATCGAAACGCTGATGTTATTTCGGCGGCAGTAGGACTTGACGGTGTTTTCGGACATACCGAGATCGGCAGCGATAGCGGCATAGCTGTTACCTTTACTACGTAAGTATTCGATCCGCTCTTTTTGAGCAGTAGTCATATGCTTTCCTCCATTCGGAGGGGAAATAAAAAGCGCCCCTCTACCGTCTACAGACAGAAGAGGGGCACTTGCGTACCAGCATATGCTGGTTATTCGGTTTTGATGAAAGCATCCGTAAATCCCGCCGCCTTGACTCTTTTTAGCATGGCATCAGCATTGGCTTTGACGGCGTAAGCACCGACTTGTACACGGTACAGCTTTTTCGGTTCAGTTGGGGTGGGAGGCTTTGACGGTTCTGTTGCCGTGAGTAGCCTTTTGACCTCTGCTCTAAATGTATCCATTGACTTGCCGTGCTTCGGAAACCAGTGACCTGGATCGGCATGGTTACTGGCGATGCCGCGTTTATGCCCCTCGTAATGACCGATAATAACGCCATC
>JAYFPQ010000058.1:0-39210 GCA_034927595.1 Christensenella sp. | reverse complement strand
CGTCGGCGTCCAGTATTGTCCGCCGTAGACGTCCGTGAGTCGATAGCTCATCTGCCAGTTAACCCCGTCGCCAAGCGGCGCGTTGCCAACCGTCCAGTCACCCGTGGCGGTCATCTGCTCGCCGAGGTAGTAGGAGTCGCTGAACGTTCCGTCGTAGTTGTAGTAGTCGCAGAGGAAGTCGACCTTGTCCCCCGCCTTGATCTCGACCAGTCCCTTGCGGATCGTGTCCGTCGTCGCGGCCTGGTAATCCGTCTGCGCGCCGAGCACCGTTCCGTAGGGATTTGCGCTCGTGAATTCGAGAATGATGTTCACGCGCGTTCCGTTTAGCAGCGCGGGCACGCGGCCGAGAATTGTGTAATCCTCGCCCACCTGATCCTCGCTGACGAGATAGTACGCAACCACCTGCCCGTTGAGGGACATCCAGGTGCCGTCGTAGATCATCAGCAGATCGTTGTCCGCGTCGTAGTCCGCAACGTTATCGAGGCCGAGGTCAATGTACCCCGATCCGTCGTCCACGTACACGTTCTGCTCCAGCGTGACGACCCTGCTCCATTGATCTTCCGTCAGCACCAGCGTCGGCGTGTCGCCCTTGTAGGTGAGCATCAGGTTCGCGAATCCCGCATTATTCGCCTGATAGGTGTCAATTGAGCCGCGAACGAGCGTTTCGTCCACCCAGCTGGAGTCCTTGTCCCCCGTGACCACGCTGCGGTTCGAGAGGAAGAGGTCGATCAGTTGCGTCACCGTGTCGCTCGAAGCGGCGGCGGTGTCCTCGCTTGAGGTCGTGCCGCCCAGCAGCGTGCCAAGCAGGCTGCCGGAATTGTCGCCGAGCAGTGTGCCCAGCGGGTTCTCGCTCGATCCGCTCGCGACCTGTCCGCCCGCGGCAACGGAGGCAAAGCTCTTGATGCACTTAGAATAGCTCTCGTCCAGCCCGATGGCGTCGTAGGTTTTCACCGCGGCGCTGACCTTGCTGAGCGACTGGTACGGAAAATAGATCGAAACGCCGTTGGCATGCGAAATATTCGTCGAGTTCCGGTTGTACTTCACGCAGCCGGTCAGCGCGTCCGCCAATGCGGTCGCTTCCGGCGTTGCCAGATTCTGCGCAAAGTGAATCAGGTCGATCTGGTTGATCCTGCTGCTCGTGGAGAAGTCCTTCGAGCCGCTGCGCGCGTCGGCAACCTTCGTAAACTCGTTGTTCGAAATCAGGTCGCTCGTCGACGAGGCAAACGCCGTAAACGCGGCGGGTACCGTTCCGTTGAGCTCCGCGAGATCCATCATCGAGAGCGTCGTCTGGCTCGATCCGCTCATCTTAATGTAGTCGTCGATGATCTCCTTGCCAAGGTCCAGCGTCGGAAGCGCCGGGTCGGCGCTCAGCGAGGAAAGCCAGTTCGTATAGTACCAGCCCGTGCCCGGCTCCACCGCTTCGGAAGCGATCAGGTAGTCGGCGTACTGCTCGGTGACCAGCGCGGTCTCCAGCGTCGCCATCAGGCACGCGTCGAACCCGATTGCGTCAAATTGGACCCCGCCGCTCTTGAGCGCCGCGTTGATCTCGTCCAGACTCATGCTGTCCCCGGGGAAGATTTCGTCGTAGCCGTAGCCCGTGAGCGAGCCACCGCCGTGATCCCAAAGAACGAGGATGTAGCGATCCGCTGGATACTCGCTCTTGCAGAATTGAATGAAGCTCGCGAGCGTTTCCGGCTCGACCATGGACTGCTTGCCGAGGTTTTTATCGAGCGTTTCCAGCCCGCCCTGACGAATGCGGAAACGCTGGTTCGTGTTGCTCTTGATCAGTTCGTTCTGCCAGCGGGACGTGCCGCCGGTTTCCAGAATCACGCGGACGTTGTCGCTCAGCGTCGCGTTTGCCATCTCCTCAATGTCGGAGGTGGCCATGCCGCCCTCGCTCTCGAGGTCGGTCCCGCACATGTAGACCATCACGGTGACGGTCTTTGCCGCCGCAACATCCACATATTTTTCGCGCGCGGCGGAGCTCACCGAGGTATCCGGTTCATGCGCCGCATAGACCGGTTCCGAAGCGGAAACGGGCGAAATCTGCCCGCTCGTCGCGCCGCTGCCAAGCAGCGAACCGAGCATATCCGAAACCGAACCGCCGGAAGTCGATGTGTCCGTGTTGCCGTCCACGCTGGACAGGCTGGAACCGCCGGAATCGGTCGTGGTGGTCAAGTCGCCAAACAGGCTTTCCAGCACGCCGCCGGACGAACTGCCGGAGCACGACCGAAACAGAAATATGCCAACGACGACCAGCACCGCGAGAATCAGAATGCGCTTGAGGCATCCGCTACGGTTCGATCCGCCGTTGCCGTTGTTGTTGCTCGCGCCGCCAATCAGCAGCGCAAGAATCACCGCGAGCAGCCCGCCACCGCCGCTGCCAAAGCCACGGTTTCCACCGCCGCCGGAGGAGCCTCCCCCGCCGATGTGTCCGCCGCCGCCAACACCGCTGCCACCCAATCCGCTACCGCGACGATAGACGTTCCCTCCGCCGGATACGGTTCTGCGTTCTCTTCCGCCGGGTCTGTTTGCTGGGCTCATTTCTTTTTCCTCCAACGATTCACGGTAATATTCCGTTATTTCTGGTCAAACGACTGTAGGCCTGCATGTTCGAGAAGCTTGCTCTCACCAAAGCCGTCCCCATAGTTCTGTTCGCAGCCAAACTTGTCCAGATACGGCGAATAGGTAATGACCTCAATCGTGTCCTGTTTCGGGTCAAACCGCAGGATGCGCAGATACCCGCCGCCGCCGTCCTTCTCATGTTGGAGATTGAACATCATCTGGAACACGGTACGATCCATCACGCCGTCCTTGTTGTCGTCGAACTCCACCGGCAGATAGGCCGTGCCCGGTTCGTGCCCGCAGAGCACCATGCGGATGTTCGGGTTCGCGCCGACGACGCTGTCCAGCAGGTACCGCCCAACCGAGGAATAGCCGCCCGGATCAAGATAGCTATGGAAGCAGAGAATCGCAAAATGATCCGCGAATTTCTGGCAGGTTTCGTTGATCCAGCTCTCCGCCTCGCGCTCATAGCCATAGGAGATCGAGAAGATTAAAAACTGGACGCCGCCCGCTTCAAACGTCGTGTAACGCGCGTAGCCGTCCTCGTCGAAAAAGCCGCTCTTGTCGAGGTCCGTATCCGGCCGGTGCTCGAGATAGGGCGTGTACTGATCCCAGAAGCTCTCGAGGTCGTGATTGCCGCCCACGGTCAGAATCCGCATATCCTTGGGCAGCAGCGCAAACGCCGCCTTCATGTTGTCCCACTGGTAGTCCTTATACGACCCGCGGATCATGTCCCCGGTGTGGATGGTCAGAATCGTGTTATACTCCGCCTGCGAATCCGTAATCCACTGCATCATGCCGTTGAAGATGTCGCTGCGGTTGGCGGCGTATTCCTGCGTGTCGCTCATCCAGGCAAACGAGAACGGCGTCGGTTCGGGCGTCGCGATCGGCGTTGGTTCCGGCGTCGCTTCCGGCGCTTCGCTCACCGCCGGAGCGGTCGGCTCCGGAGCAGCGTTTTGCGGCGCGGCAACTGCGCAGCCAATCAAGAACAGCAGTGCGGTGGTCATAAGTCCAGCGAGCAAGAGGCGGTGCCATTTCGTCATGCAATCGTATCGTCTTTCTACATCATTATTACGCCGACACAACGGCGTACGGTCGTATTTATCTTATCATCTGCGGGTCATCGCGTCCAGTTGTACGCAGGGGAAAATCGTGCTAGAATTAACCTATGTCCACACATAAAATATGGAATCGAACGCTCCTGCTGTTTGCCGTGCTGTTGCTCGCTGCAACGGTCGGGTGTGGTAAGGTTGCGCCACCGGCCGCCTCGCCAGCCCCCTCGGAGGAGCCGGTTACGATTGTTGCTCCGTCCGCTGAGCCGTCGCCGACGCCGATTCCGGCGCCCGCGCTGAAGTACATCTTCCTCTTTATTGGCGATGGTATGGGGCAAAATCAGGTGCAGGCAGCAAACGAAGCGCTGCTGGCGGACAACCGCAGCCAGCTGCTGTTTCTCAATTTCCCCGTGGTCGGCAGCGCGCACACGAATAATTTCGAGAACGAGACGACGGATTCCGCCGCCGCCGCAACGGCGATTGCGAGCGGAAAGAAAACGATAAACGGCTATCTTGGACTGGACGAAAACAAAAACCGCGTGACCGCAATCTCCGAGTTGCTGCGCGACAGCGGGTTTAAAATCGGGATTCTGACCACCGTTTCGCTCGACCACGCGACCCCCGCGGGGTTTTATGCGCACGTGGACTCCCGCCGCACTTACGACAGCATTGCGGACGATCTGTTTGCCAGCGGGTTTGACTTCTTCGCGGGCGGGCGGTTCCACGAAACGACGGATTCCGCCGAGCATGCCGCCGAAAACGGCTACGCAATTCTCTCCTCGCCCTCCGAAACAGCGAGCGCGGACGAGAAGATCATCCTCTCCTCCAGCCTTACCTTCGGGGACTACGGCGTGTCCCCCGCCATCGACGGCGGCGCTCGCCGCGGCTGGCTCAAGGACAGCACCGCGCTTGCGATCTCGCGGCTCGACAACCACAATGGCTTCTTTATGATGGTTGAGGGCGGGCGCATCGACTATTTTTGCCACTACAACGACGCGGGTTCGTTCGTCGCCGAGCTGATCGACATGAACGAAGCCGTCGGCGCGGCGCTCGCGTTTTACGCGGCGCATCCAACCGAAACGCTGATTCTCGTGACCGCGGATCACGAAACGGGGGACGTCTCGCTGACAAGCGGCGACCGCAGCGCACTGCTCCGGCAAACCATCTCCTGCGACACCTGCGACGACACGCTGGTCGCGCAGTGTGTGAGCGCGAAAACGCCGTTTGCCGAAGCGCTACCGCTCTTTGCCAAGGCATTCGGACTCGAAAACCTCACGCCGGAGGAAACCGCCTCGCTGGAAAAGGCCTACGCGCATACGCTCAAGGGCGATCTTTCCAGCAGTAAGGCAAACGAGGAATACGGCGTCTATGAGCCGATGACCTCCGCCTGCGCGAGCATCGTCGCCGCGCGCGCGGGGGTGCACTTTGGCTCCGGCGGGCACACGAGCCAGGCGGTTTCCGTCTATGCGCTTGGCGTCGGGTCGGAGTTTTTTGAGGGATTCTATGAGAACACCAAGATACACGATGCAATCTTGCAGGCCCTCGCAACTTACCCAATGAAATAGACATTTTTCTTTTTCTTTCTTCGAAAGAAACAAAAGTATTTCAGAATAGACCAGCACATGAAAGGCTAACGCATGAAACTTACGTTTATCGGCGCGGATCATGAAGTCACCGGCAGTTGCACGCATCTCGACATCTGCGGCAAGCACGTTCTCGTTGACTACGGCATGGAGCAGGGCCGGGACTTCTACCAGAACGCCCCCCTGCCCGAACTGCCGACCGAAATCGACGCGGTTCTGTTGACCCACGCGCATATGGATCACTCCGGCCTACTGCCGCTGCTTTATAAGAACGGCTTTCGCGGGCCCATTCACGCAACGAAGGCCACCTGCAACCTCTGTGACATCATGCTCCGCGACAGCGCGCACATTCAGGAGTTTGAAGCGGAATGGCGAAATCGCAAAGGCGCGCGTAGCGGCGAAGCCCCCTATGTTCCGCTCTATACCATGGAGGACGCGCAGGGCGCGCTCAAGCTCTTTGTTCCGCATTCCTACGATGAGAAATTTTCGCTCTACGAGGGGATTGACGTTCGTTTTACCGACGCGGGGCATCTGCTGGGTTCCTCCTATATCGAGGTTTGGGTCAACGAAAACGGCGAGCAGCGTAAGATTGTCTTCTCCGGCGACATCGGCAATATAAACCAGCCGTTGCTGCGGGAGCCCTCCCTCGTGGACGAAGCGGACTTCATCATGGTCGAATCCACCTATGGCGACCGCGTGCACGACGCGCCACCGGACTATGCAAAGGCGCTGGCGGACGTGCTCCAAAAGACGTTTGACCGCGGCGGCAACGTGGTGATTCCGTCGTTTGCCATCGGGCGCACGCAGGAGCTGCTGTACTTCATCCGCCGCATCAAGGCGGAACACATGCTGCGCGGGCACGAGAACTTTCCCGTATTCGTCGACAGTCCGCTGGCCAACGCGGCAACACGCATCTTCGTGGAAAACGCGGAGTTCTGCTATGACGCGGAGGCGAAGGCCTTCGTCGACAAGGGCATCAACCCGCTGGAATTCCCCGGCCTGAACATCACGGAAACCAGCCAGGATTCCATTGCGATCAATTCGGATACGCGCCCGAAGGTCATTATCTCCGCGAGTGGCATGTGCGAAGCGGGGCGCATCAAGCACCACCTCAAACACAACCTCTGGGGCGCGAAAAACACGATTCTGTTCGTCGGCTTCCAAGCGCCGGGCACGCTTGGGCGATCTCTGATTGAAGGCGCGGAGAAGGTGAAGCTCTTTGGCGAGACCATCCGCGTCAACGCCGAAATCCTGCAACTGCCCGGCATCAGCGGGCATGGCGACGCGAACATGCTCATCAAGTGGGCAACGCATTTTTCACCCAAGCCGCGCCGCGTTTTTGTCAACCACGGCGAGTCCGCGGTCTGCGACATCTTTACCAAGCGCCTGATCGACGAGTTCGGGCTCAACGCCACCTCGCCCTACAGCGGATCGGTTTACGATCTCGTGAAAAACGAGTACGTTCTGGAGGCGAACGCGCAGCCGCTTGCCGAGCGTGAGCATGCGCGCGAGCGCGGCACCACGCAGGGACGCGGCGTGCAGGAGCGTCGCCCGGAGCAGCCGGACTCACCGTACCGCACGCTGCTTGCCGCGCTGGATCGGCTCACGGAGCTCATTCGCACTGGCAAAGGGCGCAGCAACCGCGAAATCAAGACCGTCACGAGCCAGCTCAACGCAATTTCGGACTGGTGGGAACGCGAGTAGTTCTCGCTAAACAAGCACAGGAAAACAAAAGACTGGCCGGAACGCACCGGTCAGTCTTTTTTGTTGTTTTCGTTTTCTGCAATAGATGATCTTCCCACCGTTTCGCCGCCTAAAGCAGCGTGACCCGGTCGCGCCCCTCGTGCTTGCTCCTGTAGAGCGCCTCATCCGCCCGCTGAACGATGGAGGCCGCGTTGTCCCCCTTGCGCACCATCGTCGCGCCAATGGAGATGGTTACGCTCAATAGAGCGCCTTCTCGGTTCAGCTCGGATTTCGCGGTCACCGCGCGTACCTTCTCGGCAACCGCTAAAAGCTCTTCCTCGTTTCCGCCGCGCAGAATGGCAAGGAATTCCTCTCCACCCCAGCGGCCGACAAAATCGTTCCGCCGTAATGCGCTTTGAAACGTTCTGGACACCATCTGCAGCACGTCGTCGCCAGCGCTGTGGCCATAGTCGTCGTTGATTCGCTTAAACAGATCCAGATCCAGCATCATCAACCCAAACGGAATACCAAGCACTTCAAAATCGCGAAACTGATTCTCTAGATACGTGTCGATATAGCGCCGGTTCGGCAGCTCGGTGAGCTGGTCGAACAACGCGAGGAACTCGAGCTCCTTGACGCTCAGGTCCGGTTCGTCGTCGAGGATAGCGTCGGTAAACGACTCCGCCGCGCCAACAATCTCCCCGTTGTAGAGCAGCGGCTTAATCTGTATCTCCACGCGGACGCGGTGTCCGTTCTTGTGGTGCAGGTACACCTGTGCGTTACGCGGCAGGCCGTCCAGCAATGTTTCGTGCAGCGGACAGCCGTCTAGGCAGAGTGAGCGGCCTTGTGCGTCTACATGCTGCAACAGATTGTCGAAGCAAAAATGTCCGATCATATCCTCCGCGGTGAACCCGGTGATGCGCTGCGCGCCCTTATTCCAGAAGGTAATCCCCCTGTCTTTATCGACAAAATACAATCCTTCGCGAAGATCGTTCAGGATTTCATGGCAGTCGCAAATCTCGTAGTTCATGTTCATCGATCTTTCTTTCCCCATTTGTATATACTATACACAAACCCGCTTTTTTGTTTATTATATCACAAATTCATCGAAACCAAAACGGTTATTCCCGCATCACTGGGGCTCTATCCTTGTCCTCAAAGAAACAAAAAAGCGCCCGCCGGATGAGAGGCGAGCGCATTTTGTATGGTATGGCTTTGTTTTACGGTTTTACAGTCGGCACCGTGGTTGGCGTTGGTACTGCCGTTGGTGTTGGCGTCGGAGTTGGCGTTGGCGTGGGTGTCGGCGTGGGTGTCACGGTCGGCACGGCTGTTGGCACCACGGTCGGCGTTACGGTTGGTTTCGGCGTCGGCGTTCCGCTCGGCGTCGGTGTTGCCGGGTTCATCGTCACGTATTTACCGAAGACATAGCCCGTCTTGCCGGTGGACGTGATCGTAACCTTTACCCAAGTGCCGGACTTTTCCAGAACGTTGACCGCGGTGTTCTTCGAGAGAATGCCGAGGCTGCTGTAGCTCGCGGAAGGACCGGAACGAAAGTTTACGCCACCCGCATTGATGTAGCCGTTTGAGGTGGAGAGCACGGGCGTCGGCGTCGGGCTGGTTGAGGAATCGAGTGTCACGAATTTTGCATATACGTAGCCCGTAACACCGGTTGCCTTCACGGTTACCTTGTACCAGTCGCCGCTCTTTTCGAGAATGGTCACCTCAGCCTGCTTCTGCAGTTGGCCAAGTTTCGTCCCCTTCGTCGACGCGGTTTTGCGGAAGTTCACGTTGTTGGCGTTGATCTTGCCTGTGCCGCTTGCGGAGGTGGAGCTGGAGGCACCAACCACCTTGGCGATAATGGTGACGTATTTCGGGGAGATGTACCCCTCCTTGCCCGTCGCGTGTACCTTCACCTTATACCAGCCGGTCGTCTTGTCGGCGGAATACACCGTGACGCCCGCCTTGGAGTCGACCACCGCGAGGCTTTCGCTCTTCGAGCTCGCGTCCTTGCGCAGGTTCACACGCCCAGTGGTCACGCCGATGGCGTAGGCCGAAAGGCTCGACGAATTGATCGAGATGTATTTGCCGCTCACGTAGCCGGACTTGCCGATCGACGGAACGTCAATGCGCAGCCAAGTACCGGAAACCTCGTAAACATTCACCGCGTCGTTCTTGTTCAGCGTGGCGACGATTGCGTTTCTGGTGCCTGCGCCGCTGCGCATGTTGAGCTTTGTGGTGTTGACGTAGCCGGTTGCGAGCGCGGTTTCCGCATGCGCCGTCTGCGGCAACACGGAGACCAGCAGCAGTACGCTGAATAGCCCGGCCAGAAGTTTGATGCTGATTCGTTTCAGATTCACTTGGTATACCCCCCGCGACTTTCTTTTGCCGCACTTAGTGTACTAGTCTTACTAATACACTCGCATCGTACTCCAATCTGCCACAATTGTCAATGCAAGCCGGTCGGGGTTCACAAAGGAGTCACAAAATGAGCCTTATTCGCGTTTCGATTCCTTAGAAGCACGCAGCGAGCGCACGGACGCAGAAAACCATATAGGAATGATCTGCCGCAGGCTCCCACATCTCGGTTAGTGTGTTGGACAACTGTCGGGACGTCATGTCGCACGTGTTATTATCAAGAATTACAATGATTGACTTTAGGGTAAATATGGATTACATTTTAGCTAATTATTCGGTAATATTTGTTTTTAGCATTTATTCAATTCCCGACGATCATTTCTCGACAAAACTTGTTGCAATCGAAACCTTTGTTGATTGTCAAGTGTATGTTCCACTCATCCAATCCGATCAGCCGTTGTTCTCCATCACAAAGAACGAAGCAGGAGGTATATATGGTCATCAACATCGTCGCAATTGTCATAGGCATCATCGCTTGCCTGTTTGGGTACAAAGCCGTTCGAATCTGGCTTGCTGTGGTAGGCCTCTTCCTCGGCGCCGCACTCGGCTACTATCTCGGCGGCCTCATTGGCGGGCAGGTTTGGCCTATTGTTGGCGCCATTGTCGTCGCAATCGTGGTTTGCCTGTTATCCTATTTCCTCTATCGAATCGGTGCCATTCTGATTGGCGCTTTGCTCGGCGGCATGTTTACCTCGGTCATACTCTCTGCCCTGGGCATAACGGCGTTGCCTTGGATGATCCTGATCGGCGCGGTTGTCGTTGCCATTCTTGCCGGTGTGTTCCTCAAGCAATTCATTATCATCGGCAGTTCCTTCCAGGGCGCATACATGATCGTAGCCGGAGTATATGCGCTGATCTTCGGCATGAGTTATGTTGGGTTTAACGAAACGATGAAGGCCGTTGAGCTCCCCTGGTACGCATATGGAATCATCTTATTGCTAGGCATTGTCGCCGTGATTTTTCAAAATCGAATCGAACAGGAATCCCCCGCAAAGCGTCCTGCCGCATAACGCGACGCAACCGTACTCTCTCGACAGGTCGACCAATGATTTATAAAGAGCTGAGCGTAAGAATGCTCGGCTCTTTTCGCATGTTATTTGCCCGTATAATCTGCAAGTACAACGAAGTCTATGAGTACGCCGCATCGTAATCGCTCGTTGACACGTCGTAAGTTCTACAATATAATCAACATGAGGTGATGGTTTTGACGTTGACCGATAAGCTGGATCAACTGCTGCGGGAACGCGGGCTGAACAAGTCCCAGCTTTCCGCGCTCTCCGGCGTTCCCTATACGACAATTGCGAGCCTATACGAAAAAGGCGCGGACAACGCCAAGCGTTCCACGCTGCTATCTCTCGCCCGCTGCCTGAACGTTTCGCTCGACTATCTGGCGGACGACAGCGTCAACGAGCCGCAGGCGCAGATCCTCGCCTCCGCAGGACATTTTGATCCAGACAAACTCACGCCGGAGGGGCGCGAGCGTTACGAGGAGTATATCGAGTTCCTCGCGGAGAAATTCACGAAAGAGAACATCTGATTCTCTGTTTACGCCCTGTCTTTCTTCATTCTTTATTCGAAGAAACAAGTAACTCTTTAAGCAAAATGTAACCTACCCCAATGCGAAGAGGCGCAACGATATGGATCGAATCGAAGAACTCTGCGACGAAGCCGGCGAGCTCGGCATTGACGTGCATCAGCGGGAAATTCCCGTGCCCGGCATGTCCGCCGCCTATATTAAAACCGAAACCGGCGAGCATATCGTGATCCGGCAGGACGGCACGCAGGCCGAGCGAGCCTGCTGGCTGGCGGAGGAGCTGGGGCACCACTACACCGGCTCCGACCGACGGCTACACTACACCGCCGCGGACGACTGGCGCGCGGAAGCAAAGGCGCGCAAATGGGCGCATGACCGCCTGCTCTCGCCGGAAGCGATCCGCACCGCCGCGCGCAATACGGACGATATTTACGAGATTGCGTTTACGCTCAACGTCAGCGTGGAATTTCTGCGGGAATCCATCGACTGGTACATGGCTCGCGGGCTTTGGACACCGGATACGCCGCCGGAGGAACCGCCGCTCGACGTGCTCAACCTAAACGACCGCATCGACTGACCCATTTCCCCTTCCAACAGACTTCGACCGACGGAGGCCATATGAAGTTTTGCACAGCCTGCGGGGCACAGGGAATCTCCAGCCTTTCGCGCTGCAATGTCTGCGGGTCCGACTCATTTGTTTATCGCTGTGAGAACTGCGGATCGCAGTTTGCATCCCTACGCTGCCCGCAATGCGGAGTGCTGCGCGAAAGCCGCGAGCGCGTTTGTCCCAACTGCGGGCGACATACGTTCGATCCGCGCTGCCCGGACTGCGGGTCAGGCCTGCGAAACGTGCCGCCGCTACGCAAGGACGTTCCATACGAGGCGTACGCCATCCGCGCGGGTGAAGGCAAAACGATCGTCGAAGGCGAGCAAGAGCAAAACAAAATCAAATCAAAAAAAGCGAGCGGCTGTGGAGTCGCCTCGCTCATTGTGTCGCTGATTGGTTACTGGAGTGCGAGCGACATCGGCCTCGCGTCGCTGACGTTTTTGATTCCCGGATTGCTGTTGTTTGCGCTCGGCGCGGCACTTGCCAAGATCAACAACCGCCGTATCTGGCCGCTGGTCGCCGCCTGCGTCGTGCTGCTGCTCAGCGCAATCATGCTGGCTCTGTATCCGGATGGGTGGGGTGCGTAACCCCCGCCTTTTTCGTTTCAGTCGCTATTTGTCAATCCGTTTTTTGCGTGAAACCGTTCTTGACAGCAATCATAATATGTAGTGTATCTACATAACGAGTTACATATATAGATATAACCCTTGGGGTAAATATTGAAGCCGGTAAAAACGGCTTTTTTTGTTCTATCGTTCACCCACAGTAACGCGCCGTTTATTTGCCGGCGCAGCGAGCTCGGAACTCATCCACCAGTTGGCTTTGCGTTCGAATTTCGCGCCGCATGTCCTGTTGCAGCCGGTCGTCCTTTATGCCTGCAAGAAACCGTTCGGTTGCACGCAAAAACTGATTGTCCGGGGGCAGCTCGATGACCGACTGGGCGGAATCCACCGTTTCCAGCAACACGGGCGAAAAGTCCGGCGGAGCCGTAAAGATTCTCGGCGCGGCGAGTAGCCCGCCGCTTCCCCAGACCTGTACCTGACATTGATAGGCGTGCGCCATGCCAAACGAAACCTGCGCAAAGACATGCTGCTCGTTTTCATATAATGCGCTGCCAAAGAGATCCACTCCTTCCTGCTCGGAGACCGACCAGTCTCCGCCAAGCAGGCGGCAGCTCTCGCCCAGTAACTCTGAAGCTAGGCGTATGCAATAGCCGCCGCAGTCCAGCAGAGCACCCCCGCCCATCGCCGCGTCGTAGCGAAAGTCGTTCGCCGCGCGATGCGGAAACCCAAAGCGGATGTCGTAGGACTGCACCGCGCCAATGCGCCCGATCTCAATTCTCGATCGAAACGCACTTAGCTGACTGTGGTAAAGAAACGCATAGTTCTCCTGCACGGCGAGATGCTTTTGCTCGGCTTTGTTCAGCAATGCCTCGGCCTGCTCGGGCGAAACGGTTGCCGGTTTTTCGAGGAACACGTGCTTGCCCTGCTCGAGCGCGCGCATTGCCCAATCAAAATGCAGCGACGGCGGCAGCGGCAGATAGACCGCGTCAATCGCCTCATCTGCCAGCAACGCGTCGTAGTTCTCGTATGCCTTACCGCCAAAGCGATCGCAAATGCTCTTCGCCTTTTCCGAATCGCGGGAGGCAACGCCGGCAAACTCCGCACCCTCGCAGAGCTGCAGTGCGGGTAAGAATCGTTTTACGGCGATATCCGCGCCGCCCAGAATTCCGATTGCGTATGTTCGCATTGCGTTACTCCCATGAAAGCGTTTTTACGTGCTCCGCCGTCTTTCGAATGCACTCCGCAAAGTCGGAGTTGCAGCGATAACCCGTGTCCCGGTAGACCCCGTCAATCTCCACCTGCGAATAATCAATCACAAACGAGTCCGGAACCTCGCCAAATTTAATCTCCAGCCCCGGGTTGAGGATATCGCGTACTTCGAGCAGAATGTCCCGCAGCGGACGAAGATGATCGTGCCCAAGATAGTAGTTTTTCATATGAACGCCGGACTGCCCGATTTCGCAGAACATGTCCGCCACGTCGTCGATATAGATCCAGTCGTGCAATGTTTCCGCTTGCACCAGCTTTGGCGCTTTTCCGACCAGCATGCCATGGATGAAGGCATTATGAATCCGCTTGGAGCGGTCGCCCGGGCCGAAGCAGCTACCGATGATAGCACAGTTGAACAGAATATCCTTCTGCGCCGCAATGGTTTTGCACATCAAATCGCAGGCGAGCTTCGCCGTTCCATAGATGCACGCGGGTCGCGGAACCTGCCGCTCGGCATGGAAGAACTGCAGCAGCTCCAACTCGTTGATCGTGCCCGCCATGATGAACTTCTTGCAGTGAATCTGTGCGGCCAGCGTCAGCGCGTCGCAGGTGTATTGAATGTTGCGAATCTGCATGGAGTAGTCGGCCAGCGTCGCGCCGGAGGAGCCTTCCCACGCGAAATGATAAAACGCGTCCGCGTCCTGCGGAAGGCTGGGTGCGATGGCCGGATAGTCCGCCATGCCGGATTCGAGCACACGAAGGTTCGGGTGGCTGCCAAGCCCGGTAAAGGCGTCCTTTGCGTAGACCAGCGCGTATACCTCAACGCCGCGCTTGAGCAGCGCGCGACAAACCGCACTGCCGATGAATCCGTTTGCGCCCGTTACGATTGCGCTTTTCAATCGACCGCACCTCCCTATTCTAAATCCGTTTTATGAAAGATGTATCTTGATTCAGCCTTAGAGCGAAAGCAACGCCAACAGGTTTCTTAGCTGAATATTCAGATAATTGTTAAACTGAACCAGCACGTTCAACGAGTTGTAGTCCATCCAGAAATACCCCTTGGGCAGTTCCGGCAGGTCGTTCCAATCGATCATCAGAATGACATTCTGGTTCTGTTCGTGATAGAACCGCCCGCCTTCTTCCGAGAGGATGCCCGAAAACAGAATCCCCTGCTTTTTGTTTAACCTCTCGAAGAACAGCTCCGAAACCACCGACCGATCCGGCGCGCAGGGATAGTTCTGCACGCTTGGTCCGAATTCCATCTTGTCGAAACAGCCAACCTCTGAAATGGTCTGCACCAAAAACAGCATGCAACCGTCCTTGATGCAGCACATCAACCCGAAGATCGACTCTGAAATTGCCCGTAGCAGCGGCTGCGCCCAGCGCCGCACCTCGCGGCCTTCAATCTCGATATCACAGAAAATCACGTTAAAATCCGCGTGATCCGTAAGAAACGTGTTGCCTTCCATGCGCCAGTCTTTCAGCGCATAGAGGTCGATCAGGCGCGTGTTGGTCTGGTCAAACATCTTCTGGCTATTGATATAGTGGAACGCCTGCTGAAAGCCGAATCCGTTCTGCCCAAAGAAGACGGAACGATAGAACGGCTCGTTGGTAAACAGAGGCTGAATGCGTGCAAGGTCCTCTGGCTTGTATTGCCTTAGCGAAAACGGCAGGCAGGAGATGACGGTTCGGGTATCCATATTGATCAGATTGTCGTGGCGCATCAGTTGTTTGATCTGCCCGAGTGTCATCCAGATAAACTGCGGCAGAATCGGAATCTCCTCGTTGATCTTAATGATGATATTCCGATTGCGCTTTTGGTAGAAGCGCGACGATTGCTCGGACTGAATCTGGTCCACGATGATCTCGTGGCGATTGAGTTCGTCGAAATACTCCAGGTACGGCGGTGTCGCGCCCTTGTGGGAGCGCATAAAGTTGCTCTTGGTTGCCTGAATCGTCGGGGAAATCTGCACGGTGTTTACGTTGCCGGGCTCGATTTTCGCCTGCATGAGAAAATACAGTGTGCCGTAAAACTCCTTGCAGATGATGCCGAGATATCCAATCTCGTTCTGCACGATGATTGGCTGCTCAAACGTCTGCCCGCACTCATTGCGCTGGATTCCCTTGATTTGAAAAAAGGATCGGCTGTCGTGAACAATACCGCCATCCTGCGCGCTGTAATGCCAGTTGGTGGTTTCCTCCAGCGGCACCTGCCGAATGTGAACGTAAATTTCCTTGCGGAGAGATTCCATCCATTGCAGAATCTCTTCGGTGGAATGCATGACGTTTGTGGTCTCATGCCAGGATTCAATTAGCTGAACACATAGGTTTTGATCCATTTTAATCCTTTATTCCAGCGCGGGGTTTATCGATGTGTTTGGTACACATTCAGTTTCAGCGCGACATAATAGACCCAAAGCAGCAGACGCATAAACAACGTGGTATGCAGCGTCGCGTCCAGCTTCTCCAGCTGAGCCGCGAGCCAGAGGCGTCCCTGAAAGGCGCCGGCAGCGGCGTTGCTCCCGCGAAGGCGGATGTTCCGGTTCGCGAGGTATTTCGGATATCGCTGGCGGATGACCGCCCGGAGCATTTTGTAGTTTTCCAGCATCTGCCCGGCACTCAGGTAAACGCTGCCAGCAAAGACCAGCGAGTAGTAATGGCAGATCA
Organism: Christensenella sp.; assembly: GCA_034927595.1. Taxonomy (GTDB): domain Bacteria; phylum Bacillota; class Clostridia; order Christensenellales; family CAG-138; genus UBA7703. Next base: position 23,332 of record JAYFPQ010000058.1, on the reverse strand, counting down.
CCTGAAACTCCAGCAGCGATTGCGTGGTTTCGTCCGTACCCGAAAACAAGTTTTGCCGAATGAGTGCGCAGGCGTGGTCGAACGGTTCGACAAACGCACCCACGCTCTGCATGCGCGCTTTCGAGTTCGCGGAAACGTCGTTTACATAATAACAATACAGCGGCTCGCGGATATACCACACGCTGTGGATATGCCGGTTTAAACTGCTACTTAAATAGAGGTCTTCGAAAAACGTATTGACAAACGGGGCGCTCGCGCTGGTAAACACCTCGCGTTTGAGCATATACCCCTGCATGGTTCGCTTACTCCAGGGCGTTTCCGCCTGCGGCAGCGCGTCCACATGCAACGTTTTCCCCGACGAGGAGATGGTCTTTGTGCCGGAGGCAATCGCATCCGGATGGTGCTCCAGAATGACCTTTCGATGCGCCTCTACAAACGTCGGCTCGACCCAGTCATCCCCGTCGTGCAAGGCGACATAATCTCCACTCGACGCTTCAAAGCCGACCCGCCGCCCCTCGCAGACCGTTTTGGTGTTGTTTTGTATGGCGAGTATCTTCATCTCCGGATGATCCACGCGAAACTGCTCCAGCACAGAGAAACTCTGATCGGTCGACTGGTTGTCCACCAGCACCAGCTCAAAGTCCGGGTCCGTCTGGTTCGCAAAGGAAAGCAGGTTGCGCGGCAGCAGCTTTTCGTGATTGTAGCAGAGCAGCGCGATGGAAATCAGGGTCATACCGGTTCCTTTCGAAGCAAGCTGCCGTTTTTGCAGCGGTAATGCGACGGGAGCAACGCAAACGGTGCGGCGTTCCACTGGTCGGGTGTTTTTCGGCGACGCGAAACAATGGGAATATTGTACAACAATCAAACGGATGATGCAACGTGCCGCCTGTACCAGCATTCGCTCTTTCCACAAGATCGTTCCCACGTAGATCTGCCTTGGAAGGGATCGATCCCGCGTCGTTTTTGCAAGAGTTGCAGACAGTTTTAACCGAAAACTTGACACTTTTTTATGTCAAAAAGAGACGATTTATGCGTCTGATTGAGGCCGTTTTTTCGCTGTCTGGTTAACGCAATATCCTCGGCGAGAAGCCTCTACGGATTTGACAAAGATGGGTTTTGTATGTATGATGTCCTAAGTAAAAAAAGTAGGATGGCTGTATAAATGGAATCGCTGACAGGCAGTTTGGAGCGTCGTTGGAATGCGGTCTCCGCCCCGACGAAAACGGCTTTCTACAGTGCGCTGATGGTTGGTTTTCTTGCTCATGCTACATTTCTGACGAACCGTCTATATAATCACGACTCGCTGCTGAGCCGAACCGTTGGCGGGCCAAGCACCTTCGCGCTTCAACAGGGCAAATGGTTCAATCTGCCCGCAGGACTCTTTACACACGGACATATCTACTCCCCTGCCGTCATTTTGACCGTAGGGCTATTGATTCTGGCGATCACCGCGGCGCTGACCGTCTCCATCTTAAAACTCCAATCAAAAATCTGGGCGGCAGTCACCGGCGCCTTCCTCGTGTTGTTTCCTTCAGTGATGTGCACAAACGTGTACCTGTCCACCTCTACGTTTTTCTCCGCGCTGCTGCTCGCAACCGCCGCTGTTTACTTCACCACGAAGTATCGCTACGGACTGTGGCCGGGCATCTTGCTGCTTACCGTTTCCTGTGGTACCTATTCCGTCTATATTGGCTATGCCGCAGGGCTGTTTCTGATCCTGGAGATCATTGCGCTGCTGGAAGGCAAAATGTCCGTAAAAGAGATTCTGCTGACCGGTTTAAAATATCTGTTCGTTCTCGCACTCTCCGCCGTACTCTACTATGTGGTGTTGCAAATCGCGCTGCGGCTTGCCGGCACGACGCTGATGAACTATCGCGGCATCGACGAAGTCGGGCACTTCTCGCTTTCGAGTTTACTCAGCGTTACTGTGGAAGCATATCGCAAGGTCTACTATTTCTTTTATTATGGCATTCACCTCTACCGCAGCAGTTTCCATATAGAGCCGCTGTTTCGCGTGATGAACCAGGCGACGATTCTGCTCGCGGCGGTCTTTTCGCTCACCATTGGGCTGAAATACAAGATCTGGAAAAGCATTCCGCGTATCCTGCTGACCGTCGTTCTCGTGCTGCTGTTTCCGCTGGCGATTCACGCCATCGCCGTATTGGGACAAAACGCGGGCACACATTGGCTGATGATTTATCCGTTTGTGCTCGTCTATGTGTATATGGTGTTCTGCGCCGACCGGATCGAGAGCTCTCTACTCGAGCAGAGCGTGGGCACGTCGCTTAAAAAAGCGACGAAAGTTTCGGTTCGCCTGTTTGCGCTCGCTGCGCTTGTTGTGAGTTTTCTGCTGCTTCGCCAATGGTTTATCACCACAAATCAGGGGTATGAGTACCTGCGGTTGACAAACGAAAACAGCTATACGGCGGGAGTGCTGCTGGTGGACGATATGCGCGAAACAAGCGGTTACGCCGCGGACACGCCGGTACTGTTTGCCGGAAGCGGTGCACCGGAGGCGTTCCAGTACAAAACGGGCGACTTTGCGCAGATTACGTCCGACACGGGCGTTGGTTATACCGGTCTGAACGAGGCAATCATCGACAACACGCGACTGACCTATTTCATGCGCAACTTCGTCGGCGTCTCCATCACCTATGCGGACGCGGAAACCGGCGCGCGCCTCTCCTCCCTGCCCGAGGTCAAAGCCATGCCCATTTACCCCGCCGCGGGCTCTATCGCACTGATCGACGGCGTACTCGTCGTGAAGCTTTCCGACATCACGCCCGCGCCGGCCGCCGGCTGATCGTTGAAGGAATCGAGGGCATCAAACGTTAACCCCTTGGAGTAATCTGGATTCTATAAATTGTAAGGAACTGGGAGAATCGATGTATGGCGAAGAAGAGAATTTGCTTTTCACTGCCGTGTTTCAACGAACTGGAGAACGTGCGGGAGCTCTCGGAGCAGATCATGTCGATCTGCGACACGCAGCTGCCCGACTATGATTACACGCTGCAGTTTATCGACAACTGCTCCACGGACGGCACGCAGGAGGAGTTGGAGAGGCTCTGCGCGGAGTATCCCTGCATTCGTGTCGTGTTCAACGCGCGCAATTTCAAGGAGACTTCCGGCTACTACGGTCTGATGCAGACGGACGGCGACTGCTCCATTGCGCTGCCGACGGATTTTCAGGTGCCGTTGTCGATCATTCCGGAGCTCGTACACCAATGGGAAAATGGGCGAAAGATCGTTTGCGCCGTGAAACCGAGCTCCAAGGAGAACCTGATCATGCGCGGATTCCGCCAGCTGTACTACTCGCTAATCCGGCGCTTTTCAAACGTTGAACAGATCAGCAACTTCACCGGCGCGGGGCTCTACGACCGCGGGTTCCTGGACTTCTGCCGCTCGCTCAACGACCCGTCGCCCTCCATGCGCGGCATTGTGGCGGAGTTTGGCTACGACGTCAGCTTTCTGCCTTATATTGAGGAAAAACGCAGGCACGGCAAGTCGAAGAACAATTTCGATTCGTTGTTTGATCTCGCGATGAAGAACTTTACGACCTATACCAGCGTGATTCCGCGAATGGCGACCTTCTCCGGCGTCATCATTGGTTTCTTCAGCTTCCTGATCGCGATTTACTACCTGATTATGAAGCTGCGCTTCTGGGACACGTTCCAAGCAGGCATGGCGCCGCTGGTCGTCGGGCTGTTCTTCTTCTCCGGCATGATTCTGATTTTCATCGGGCTGCTCGGCGAGTATATGCTGAGCATTAATACGCGAATTATCGCCCGCCCGCTGGTGATTGAGCGCAAGCGGCTCGGGTTCCATTCGTCCGGCGACGCTGAAGCTACGCCGGAAGCACCCGAAAAGTAAGGGGTACAAATGCGTCCTGCTTCGAGCCGAATCCTTCCAACTCCATCACTCGATCCTGAACAGCGCCTGTTTTTTCGGGGCGCTGTTTGGAATTTGGTCGGGTCGTTCGTCTTTGCGTTTGCCGCGTGGCTGTTGACGTTTCTCATTGCCAAGCATTCCGGCGCGGGACATTATCAGGACGCCGGCATCTTCGCGGTAGCCGCTTCCTACGGCAACATCTTTCGCATTATTTCGGCCTACGGGCTGCGCCCCTATCAGATCTCCGAAACCGGCGACGCCTCGGTGGATCAGCCATACATCGCCTCGCGCGTCGTCACCGTTCTGCTTGGCGCGGTGCTCTGCCTCGCGGGTAGCCTGCTGTTTGGCTACGACGCCGAGCAGATCTGGGCGATCAACATCTACATGATCTTCAACAACGTCTGTGCCTTTGCGGACGTTCTGTATGGCGTCATGCAGCGGCACGGGCGGATCGATCTTTCCGGCGTGTCCATGACGCTGCGCGGCGTAATCACAACAATCGTCTTCGGCGTTTGCCTGTTTCTGACGAACGATCTGCTGCTCTCGCTCTGGGCGCTGACGATCTCTGCCGCACTCATTCTGGTGTTTTACGACTTTCCGGTGACGAACCGTTACTATCCGGTTCGACTGAGCCGGGCGGACTTTCAGTCGTCCGGGACGTATCAGCTATTAAAGCGTGGATTCCCGATGCTGCTGTTTTCGGTGTTCATCACATTGATTACCTTTGCCCCGCGCATTCTTCTTGAGCGCATGGCGGGACACGCCGAGGTCGGCATCTTTACCTATGTATTCACGCCGACGGTCGTCATCTCTACGTTCGCCACCGGCGTGCTGATGCCCTACATCACGAAGATGACCGAGTACTGGGACGCGCGCGACTATAAGAAACTGCGCAACGCGTTCTTTGCTCCTTTTGGCATGATTCTGCTCATCGGCGTATGCGGCGTTGGATTCAGCTATCTGCTGGGGCGCTGGATGCTGACGCTGCTTTACGACGCAATCGTCGGCGAACACACCAACTTGCTTGTGATTGCGGTGGTGGCGAGCACGCTGCTTTCACTCAGCGCCTGCTGCAACAACATTCTCATCGTCGTTCGGCGCATGAAGGCGCTGACGTATCTCAATGCAGCGGGGCTTTTGCTGACCATGGCGGCCTGCTATTGGCTGATTCCGCCGTATGGCATGTATGGCGCGGGCTATGCCATGGTGCTTGGCGTAACCCTTGAGCTGCTCGTTACCGCGCCGCTGATCGCCTCGATTCTACGGCAGGCGAAGATGCCGAAAGTGCAGCCGAATATCACACCAAACAATTAAAGAATTGACAGGTACTCTTATGAAAGCATCCGATTATATCGCGGCCTTTCTGGCCGACCAGGGCATCCGGGATTTGTTTCTCATTTCGGGCGGCGGCATGATGCATATGCTCGATAGTGTATCGCAGCAGCCGCGTCTGAACCTTGTATTTAACCTCAATGAGCAGGCCAGCGGCATCTGCGCTGAAAGTTACGGCCAGTTTACCGGCCATCTCGGCGCGTGCATGGTGACTACCGGCCCGGGAGCGACCAACGCAGTCACGGGCTGCGCGGGCGCCTGGGTGGACGGCACGCCCGTGCTCTACATCTCCGGCCAATGCCGTACTCAGCAGATGGGTCAGCTGCGGGGCTTGCGCATCTACGGCGCGCAGGAAATCGCGATTGTGCCCGTGGTTACGCCGATTACCAAGTACGCAAAAACCGTGCTCGACGCAACCGATTTGCGATATCATCTTGAAAAAGCGGTCTACCTCGCAACGCACGGGCGAAAAGGCCCCGTCTGGATCGACGTTCCGCTGGACGTGCAAGGCGCGCAGATCGACCCCTCAACGCAACATGGATTTGATCCCGCAGCGGAGGGATTTGAACACGAGAACCCCGTTTCCGAATCGGCGATTGCGGAGCTATACGGGCGGCTCAACCGCTCGAAGCGCCCGGTTTTCATCATTGGCCACGGCGTCGTCGCGGCGCATATGCAAGAGGTCGTTCGCGAGCTGTCCCAGCAGATGCAGATTCCCGTGCTGGCAACCTGGCGCGCAAAGGGCGTCTTTGGCGACGAGGAGCCGCTGTTTATGGGCAGTCCCGGCATACCGACCACGCGCTTTTCCAACTATGTGCTTCAAAATGCCGACTTCGCGCTGATTATCGGCACGCGGCTCAACCCGGCCATCACGGCCTATGACGAGCCGCACTTTGCCTGCCGCGCGGAGAAGGTGATTGTCGATATTGAGGAAGCGGAGATCGACAAACTCGACATGCCGTTTGCACAGCGCTTTGCGGTGGATGCAGGCGATTTTCTCTCCGCGTTCTCCAAAAACAGCGAACTGTTTCAGCCGCTCGACCGAAGCAAATGGCTGGCCTACTGCACGCGGATGAAAGAAAAATATCCGCTGATCAATGAGGTGCAGCCATTCGACTGCGGCGACACGGTGGACGGGTTCCGCTTTGCCGATACGCTGAGCGACGTTTCCACCGCGGACGATGTCTTCGTTGGCTCCTCCTCCGGCCGAACCTGCGGCATTTCGCACATGGCCTACCGCCTCAAACGCGGGCAGCGGTTCGTAACTTCGATGGGCATTGGCAGCATGGGCTGGTGTGTACCCAGCGCCATCGCATGCTGCGTTGCCTCCGGCAAACACCGCACGCTGGTGCTCGAGGGCGACGGTAGCCTGCAGCACAATCTGCAGGAGCTCGCGCTGATTCGCACCTATCAGCTCCCTCTCAAGCTCTTTGTGCTCAACAACAACGGCTACGCCTCGATCTACGGCATGCAGCGCAACAACTTTCAGTGTCACTATGCCGGCTGCAATCCGGAAAGCGGCGTTCGTTTTCCCGAGCTGCGCGAGATTGCGGAGCTCTACTCGCTGCGCTACCACCGCATCGGCTCCAACTGCGACATAGCGCCCGTGCTCGAACAAGTGATGGCGGACGATGAACCCTGCCTTTGCGAACTCGTCGCCAGCCTGGACTTTGACGAGATCCCGAAGTCGATGACCATTGCAAACCCGGACGGAACGTTTACCTCCTCGCGGCTGGAGAACCTATACCCGTTCGTCAGCGCGGAAGAACAGGCAGAGAACATGCCGGATTGGGACGATTGATGAAACGGATTCTATTGACCGGCGCCGGCTCCAGGAGCTTTATCGGGCGTAACCTAAAGGAGCAACTATCGGATCAGTATACGATTTTCGCGCCCCCGCACGCGGAGCTGGAGCTGCTGGACTATGCCGCGCTGGAGCGCTACTGCGCCGAACGCCAGATTGAGGTCGTCATACACGCGGCGATTCATGTGCCAATGTTCAACGGCGCGGCCAACGAGTTCTTCAACGACATGCAGATGTTTCAAAACATCGAGAAGATTTCACACCGGGTGGAAAAGGTGCTCTACTTCGGCTCCGGCGCGGAATACGACAAGCGCCGGGACATTCGCGCCATCCGCGAAGAGGAGTTTGGGGATCGCATTCCCGTCTCCGAATATGGTCTGGCAAAGTACACCATGAACCAGATCGCCCGCGCGTCCAGCAACCTCTACAACCTGCGTCTCTTCGGCGTATTCGGTAAATACGAGCTCTGGCAGATCAAGTTTCTCTCAAACCTGTGCTGCAAGGCACTCTTCGGCCTGCCGCTGACGGTGCGGCGGGACTGCTATTTCGACTTTCTTTATATCGACGATCTGGCGCGCATCGTCGCGTGGTTTGTTGAGCATACGCCGCGCTGGCACGACTACAACATCTGCTCCGGCGAGGATTTTCTACTCACCGAGCTGGCGCAGAAGGTACGCGCGGTCAGCAAGAAGGATCTGCCCATCGAACTATTGAGCCCGGAGCGCAATCTCGACTACTCCGCGAGCAATCAAAGACTTCTTGCAGAATACGACGGTGCACCATTGATGCAAATGGACAACGCGCTGGAAATGTTATATAGTTATTACACGAATATACAAGAGACCATCGACCTCAACGTTTTGCGTGACAGCCGATAGGGATTTTAGATTGAAAATGAAACCGGCAATGGAGGATAGGATGGAGCAGCTGGCAATCTTTGGCGGAACCCCGGTCCGCGAGCAGCCAATCTATTATGGCAGGCAGAGTATTTCGAAGGACGACATCGCAGCCGTCGAGGAGGCGCTAACCAGCCGACTCATCACCTGCGGCCCGCGCGTAAGCGCGCTGGAGGAGAAACTCAAGCAGATCGTAAACGCCAAGTATGCCGTCGTCGTTTCCAACGGCACCGCCGCGTTGCATCTTGCGGCGATGGCCGCCGGAATTACGGAGGGCGACGAAGTCATCACCACGCCCATGACCTTTGCCGCTTCGGCAAACTGCGTGCGCTACTGCGGCGGTACGGTCGTGTTTGCGGATATCGACCCAAAGACCTACAACATCGATCCGGACGAGATCGAGAAAAAAATCACCAGCCGCACCAAGGCGGTGATCGCGGTGGACTATACCGGCCAGGCGATTGCCCACGACCGCATCGACGAAATTTGCATGCGCCATGGCCTGCTGCTCATTGAGGACGCCGCGCACGCGATTGGCACAAAGTTTGACGGAAAACCGGTCGGCAGTATCGCGGACATGACCTGCTTCAGTTTTCACCCTGTCAAAACTGTAACCTCCGGCGAGGGCGGCGCGGTGACGACGAATGATCCGGAGTTCTATCGAAAGCTCCTGCTGCTGCGTTCGCATGGCATCACGACCGACGCGGAGTGGATGACCGTTGAAAAAGAGGGACATTGGTTCCAGCAACAGATCATGCTGGGCTACAACTATCGCATTACAGATTTTCAGGCGGCGCTGCTGAACAGCCAGCTTTCGCGGCTTAGCGAATTCTCCAAGCGGCGCAAGGAGCTCGTCGCCTACTACGATCGTGCTCTCTCGCAGATTCCGGAGATCGCCGTACATCAAAAGCAGGATCGTTCGGACACCACCTGGCATCTTTATATTATTCAGCTGGTGCTGGAACGGCTCAACTGCACGCGGCGGCAGTTTTTCGACGCCATGGCAGCGGAAAACGTGAACTGTCAGGTGCACTATATTCCCGTGTATTATCATCCCTATTATCAGCAGCTGGGCTACCCGAAGGGACTTTGCCCGAATGCCGAGCGGCTCTACGAGCGGATTTTGAGCATTCCTCTGTATCCGGATCTGACCGATGCGGACGCCGAGAGCGTGGTTCGCGCAATACAGAAAATTGTTGCTTATTATCGAAAATAGCAGAAAATAACGGTACCGAATATGATTACCTATGAGAAGCTGACAAGCGGGCTCTACACCATTGCGGAGATGAGTGCAAACCACTCCGGCAAGCTGGAGAACGCGCTTGCGATTGTTCGCGCCGCGCGCGACGCGGGCGCCGACTGCCTGAAGATTCAAACCTATACGGCCGACACGCTGACCATTAACTGCGACAACGAGTATTTTCGGATTCACGGCGGCCTGTGGGACGGGCGGACGCTCTACGATCTCTATCAGGAAGCATACACCCCCTGGGACTGGCAGCCGGAAATCAAGCGGGAGTGCGAAACGCTCGGGCTTGATTTTCTGTCCACCCCATTCGACGCGTCGTCCGTCGATTTTTTGGAGGCGATGGACGTCTCCGCCTACAAGATTGCCTCGTTCGAGCTCGTAGACATCCCGTTGATCGAATACGCGGCGAGCAAAGGCAAGCCGATGATCCTCTCCTGCGGCATGGCAAGTCCGGAGGAAATACAGGATGCGCTCGACGCCTGCAAACGCGTCGGTAACAGCCAGGTTGTGCTGCTCAAATGCTGCAGCGAGTACCCCGCAAATGAAGCGGACATGCACCTTGCTACCATTGCCGACATGCAAAACCGCTTTGGCGTGCCCGTTGGGCTTTCGGACCACAGCATGGGGCCGCTGGCGGCGGTGGTTGCCGTTTCTCTTGGCGCATGCGTCGTGGAAAAGCACTTCTGCCTCAGCCGCGCACAAAAGAACCCTGACAGCGCGTTTTCCATGGAACCCGACGAGTTTCGGAAGATGGTGGATCAGATTCGCCGTGCGGCAACGATTCGCGGCGAGGCAACCTATGCGCTGACCGCGAGCGAGCAGGCTTCGACGGCGTTTCGTCGCTCCGTTTTCGCGGTTCGAGACATTGCGGCAGGCGAAGCGTTCACGCTGGAGAATACGCGCGTCATACGCCCCGGAAACGGCCTCGCGCCAAAACGCAGAGACGCGCTTTTACTGCGACAGGCAGCGCGCGACATTCGCCGCGGTGAGCCGATCCTTCCGCAGGATGCAGGTTGGTCGGAATGACGCGGGATGGCACGAGACGGGAGGAACGCATGGTAGAATATGTTTTGCGGGAAGCCACACCGGACGATATGCTGCTGCTCTTCGGCTGGACGAACGATCCGGAGGTGCGCGCGCAGTCGTTTTCGAGCAATGCGATTTCGCTGGCGGATCACCAGAATTGGTTCTCGAGCAAGCTCTGCTCCGACTGCGCACAGATTTGGATTTTAACCGAAAACGGCGAACCGGTCGGCCAGATTCGCTGTGACTGCAACGAACAAAACGAGGGTGTGCTCAGCTACAGCATTGCGAACGGGCACCGCTGCAAGGGGCACGGAAAGCGCATTGTGCAGATGGTGCAGGAGAAGATTCAAATGCGGTTCCCACGGGTGGAAACCATCGTCGCCTTCGTAAAGCCGGAGAACGCCGCGTCGCAACACGTTTTTCTCGCCAACGGATACGAGGGTGAAACGGAACGCTTTGTCCTCCGTCTTCCCCGCTGAGCATCCCATGAAGACGATTCTCTTTCGCGCCGACGCTTCCGCCGAGATCGGCACCGGCCATGTCATGCGCTGCCTCGCGATTGCGCGGGCGCTGAGCGCGCGCGGGGCGCAATGCGTTTTTGTCTCCGCCTGCGAGAGCACGCATACGCTCGTGGATGCAAGCGCGTTCCCCTGCCACATTCTCGCTTCCAACGATTCAAATATAGAACACGAGCTGTCGGCGTTTGCCGCGCTGCTCAACAAAATCCGTCCGGACTGGGTCGTGGTCGACCACTATTCCGCGACGGATTCTTATTTACGTGCGCTTCGAGCTTATGCGCCCGTCACCTATCTGGACGATTTTGCCGAGCAGGCGTACCCGGTTGACCTTGTGATCAACTACAACATCTTTGCGGATGCCAACCGCTACGCGCAGCTCTATCCGGAGGCAACCCCGCGTTTGCTGGGCGTTGACTATGCGCCGCTGCGCGAGGAGTTTCTCGGCGCGCCCCGCGTGTTTCGCGAGCACTGCGAAAATATTCTGCTCTCGACCGGTGGGGCCGATTCGCTGCACATTGGCATTCGTCTGCTGGAAGCGCTTTTGCAGAACCCCCGCGTGTGCGATCTTCGCGCGCATATCCTCGTTGGCGCGTTTCATGCCGATGCGGACGCAATCTTGCAGCTCGCGGAGCGAAACCCCTCCATCGTCGTCCACCAGCAGGTGTCTCAAATGGCGGAGCTGATGTGCGCCTGCGATCTGGCGGTATCCGCCGCAGGCAGCACGCTTTACGAACTCTGCGCCTGCGGAATACCGAGCGTATGCTATACGTTTGTCGACAACCAGCTCATGGTTGCGCGGGGTTTTTCCGACGCCGGGCTGATGCAATACGGCGGTGACTTTCGCGGCGACCCCGAAGCAACTATAAATGCCATTCTGGAACAGATCGCCATTCTGCGCGACGACGTCGCGCTGCGACGCGAACTCTCCGAGCGAATGCGCCAAACGGTGGACGCAAATGGCGCCCAGCGCATTGCCGATGCGCTGCTTGGTATCCGAGCGGCCTCCTGATCGTTCCGCTCTGGTTTCACATCCTGGCAAACCACGCTATGCTTGCTAATGAAAAAACACAATTGGCGGCTATCTCTTGTAAGCGATAGACTGTCCAAAAAAGAGCGACTCAGCCGACGCGCGCTCACGGCGCAGGAGATGCCCGCTGCGCGGACCGCAGGCAATACCCATCCGGAATTGCCTATTGCGCGTGATCCTTCGCCATATGGGCTGAGCCGCGGCGAGACGACGTTATCCAGTTCTTGTACTTCAAAATTCGCAAATAGATTGTTGTTGAGATGTTACTGTACAATCTGTTTCTGCTCCCAAAACTGACAAAAAACCCGCTGTTTGAGCGGGTCTTTTGGTTCTGTCGGTGGCAGCGGAACTAGGATTCGAACCTAGACAATACGAGTCAGAGTCGTAGGTGCTACCATTACACAATTCCGCTATATGCAGTTGGGTTAGAGTATCCCGAGGTGCCGTTCGTCTTTGCTATAACACCCGCCTCTCGGCAGGTGGGTACGCCGTGATCGCCGCGATCTTCCCACGCGTAGCGGGCCTGATCTTGTCTTCTCAACGAAACGCTCCCGAAGTCACTCTGTGGGTTTATAACCGAAAACGTAACGCACACCGCAGGATTCTCAATTTTCAAGGTGGTGGGATTAGTTGGGATCGAACCAACGACCTCTACGATGTCAACGTAGCGCTCTGACCAGCTGAGCTATAACCCCGAGTGCAAATATTATTATACACATGGGCGACTAAAAAGCAAGACGTTTTTTCTCATTTTCGAATTGAAATCATACAGAAGTTTGATAAAAGACGTTTCTTCGCCCATTCTTTGAGGAGCTCAAAAGCGAAGCGGTTTCCAATTTTCGACGCATATTGGCGCTTTTTTTTGCTGGTTTATTGCCAGGATTTCCGCGTGTTTTTACGTTATTTTTCCGGGAAAATGACGTGGCCTGCATGTAACAGGAAGTTCACTTTCTATCCATTGCCAATCCACAAGCGGGTAGTACATTATCTTCAGAGCAAGGACACAGACAGACCCCCAATATTACCTCCCATCCCATCCCAATCAAAAGCCCCCGCTGACGCGGGGGCTTTTGATTTTTGGTGTTCTTGAGAGAAGCATTTATTGTCGAGAGGTTTTGGTTCTTTTGGTATTTCTTTTTTAAGAAAGAAGCACCTCTTCAGGTTGGGGCTTTTGATTTTTGGTGTTTTTAAGAGAAGCATTTAATATCGAGAGGTTTTGGTTCCTTTGGTGTTTCTTTTTTAAGATAGAAGCGCCTTTTCTGACGGGGTTTGTTGATTTTTTGGAGTTTCTTTTAAGAAAAGAAGCACCTGACTAATGTAGGTGTTTTTGATTGTTAGTGTTTCTCTCAATCGACAACACGTTTATAATAGCAGAAGGATGCAACGGCGGATTCCACTTCGCACCTCTCCAAATCCGGCAAGGATTCAGAGGAAAGCAGCATCCAGATTCGATAACATTGCAGCATGTAGACGATGGTATGGATTGGCTGACACAACTCAATTGCGCGCTTCGCTATATCGAAGACAACCTTGCGGAAGAGATCGATCTGAATCAGGTTGCAAAGCTCGCGTGCTGCTCCAGTTTTCATTTTCAACGGATGTTTTCCTATGTGGCAAATGTGCCGCTTTCCGAATACATCCGCAGGCGCAGAATGACGCAGGCCGCGTTCGATCTGCAAAACAGCGACGTGAAGATTATCGATCTTGCCCTGCGCTATGGTTACGACTCGCCAACCGCGTTCAACCGCGCGTTTCAGAGCGTGCATGGCGTGTCCCCTTCCGAAGCGCGAAAGCGCGGCGTAAACCTGAAAGCCTACCAGCCCATCAGCTTCAAAATTACGATACGAGGTGAAGCTGAAATGAATTATCGAATCGAGACCAAGGAAGCATTCCGAATTGTCGGCGTAAAGCTTCAGGCCAACTGGTCGCCCGAAAAACAGGAGGGATTTACCGAAGTCCCGAAGTTCTGGGCAAAGCACGCGCAGCTTGGCACCATCCCGCATCTCTGTCAAATCATGGACCCCAAGATGCCCGGTATCTTCGGCGTCAGCGCCGGAGACTGGCAGCACTCGGGACAGTTTGACTACTATATTGCGGTGGCAAGCGACCAGCCCGTCCCCGAAGGAATGGTTGCGTATGAGGTTCCCGCCTGCACCTGGGCGGTATTTGAATGCAAAGGCCCTATGCCCGCGGCCATCCAGTCTCTCCAGCAGCGCGTGGTCACGGAATGGTTGCCCAGTAGCGGGTATCAGTACGCAAACGCGCCGGATATCGAAGTGTATTCGGAAGGAGACCAAACTTCGGAGGATTACACCAGCTGGGTTTGGCTGCCGATTCAGAAATAACTGAGAATGTGTTGCACACAAAAAGGGATATCGCCGATATCCCTTTTTTCTTGCTGCGTAATTTGATCGAATCTTTTGCTTTCCCGATGATGACCCTGCGTTAGAGTCTAACAATCGGGTGCCGCAGAATTGTCTTACGCTTCTCCGGCGCGGTCTTTCGCGGATCGCCCAGATATATCTCGTGGTGCTTGCGCAGCACGCCCATGTCGTTGCGGTAGCCTTGCGAAGCGATGAACGCATCCATTCGCGCAACGGTCGCGGGCTCGTCGTCGTACGCGCCAATGTGCATGCACTGCACACAGAGACCCTCGTGATAGCGAAGTAATCTCGCGCCGGAGGCGTCCATCCCCTTTTTGCGGCGCACCTGCTCCCGCGCCCAGTCCAGCACGCCTTCGTCCACAAACGCGGGTTGCCGAATCAGGCTTGTCCATTCAAACCCGTCCTTGTTGCCGTAGTCCACGCCCGGCTGCCCGCCCGCCATCTGCCAGAACCCCTCCAGCGGCGGAACACGGTAGGCAAAGAATCCGTCGATCGCGTGCCCGCCTCGATCGCTCATCTTGATCGTGTAGCTCAGCGCGTAGAGGAGCGACACCGCGTCCGCATACGCCCCGCTCTCCTCGTTTGGATTGCCCGCGCCATCCACCGCGAGAAACACCATCTCCGGCACGTCAATCAACGCCGGCACGGTCTTCGGCTGATAGAGCGTCTTCTCTTCTTTGATAAAATCATAAACGGTATCCATACACGCTTCCCTTCCCTGCTTTGTTGATCTTCCTCATCATTCTAAGCAAGAGAACCTGACAAGAAGATGTCAGGTTCTGTTTCATTGTTTGATTCTGCCCACATTAAAATCCGTAGAGGAGTTTCGCCGCGCCAAATTCGTTGAACAGCAGAAAATTGCCGCAAAACATCACCGCTACGAACAGAATCGCTTTCCAGCGCTTCTCGATTACGGGCGACTGCTTGCGTTTCGATGCAGCGGCAAACACCAGATACAGCAAGAGTCCGAGCACCGCGCCAAGTGAATTGAGCAATACGTCGTCGATGTCTGTAAAGCGAATGTTGAGTAGTTGGCTCGCCTCAATCAGTAACGAGAACGCAACGCCGAACAGCAACACCCCAATGGGCTTGTTCCACGCCGGCCAGAGCAGAGGCAGCAGAAATCCGAGCGGTAGAAAGAGCGCGATGTTCAGCAGATTCCCCGTCAGATCATATTCCGTATCGGAGAACGGAAACACGTTCATTTGCGTAATATCTGGCTTCAGCCCGTACTGGTTTAAATGATAGATTGTGCCCGCGCCCGTTACCCGAAATACGGCTGTCATATAAACAGCCAGCAAAAGCAGTCCCAGGATCTTTCCGTGTCGCGGCTGGATTCCACGTTTTCGATTACAATTCCGCAGTATGGCGAAAAGTACCAGTGCGGGAATTGCCACGCACAGAAATTGGTATCCCAACAGCAGGAGTTCATTCATGCCTGTTTGACTCTCCAATCTATCTTCTCAGATGTCTTCCATTCACGGTTTCGATCCGAACGCCTCTAGAACCGTGGCTCCGGTCGGTAGTGCTCGAAGATGATCGCGTCGTTGCGCTTGCTTAGCTTCACGTGATCGTTGGTCGGGCGCGCCGTCCAGGCGACGCGCATCGCCCCCATCGCCTCGCTGATGCGAACGGAAAGGCACTTGGGGCCGATCCGGTAGGCGATGAACTGCGGGTGCGTAAGGATGTTCGTTAATAATCGGCTCATCATGAACGATTGATAATGCGGAGCGTATTTTTTGGAATAACGATATGCCTCCGAGAGTTGCCCGCGCAGAATCTGCGGCGCATGCTGATAGAACCAGCGCACCAGCAGCGGATGGAAGCTCTCGACGCAGTAGTCGCCTTTGTACTGCGTCAGCAGCGCAAGCGTTTTTTCGCAGAGCGTCTTCCAGTCCCCGCCGCTCTTGAGCTCCACAATCATCGGAATCTTTCCGTCGATGACGGCGAGCACATCCGAAAACGTTGGAATTCGTTCCGTGGTGTTCAGCAGCGCAAGCTGTTGCAGTTCTTCAAACGTGAGAGCGTCCACGCGCGCGTCCACACCGCAGACGCGCTTGAGATCGTCGTCGTGAAACACGACAACCACCTTGTCCTTCGAGAGCTGAACGTCCAGTTCCACCCCGTAGCCCGCACTTACCGCAGCGCGAAACGCGAGCAGCGAGTTTTCCGGCACGTTCTGGTCGGCAGCAAACAGTCCGCGGTGCGCAAACGTGCGATGTTGAAAAGGCGCACGCTGCTCCTTCGTGCTCCGCGCGGGCAATATCAGAGCGAGCCAAAGCGTCGTCAGCACGAGCAACACCGCGAGCGCAATCCACATGATATCCATCCTCCGGTTGTGTTTTTTTACGTTTATTTGTATTGTTATTATATGCCAAATGCGCTACCATGTATATATCGCTGCGGGATCGTTTCCGCGCGGCGCCCCATCTGTTCGACCCCAATTCTAATGAAAAATCGGAGAGGCAGAACATGAAACTGAATTACAAACGCACCTTCCTCGTCGGATTCGCGTTTCTTTCCATCAGCGCGTTCTGGCAGCTGTACGACACCATTATTCCGCTGATCATGCGCGACACGTACCACATGGGCGACGGCCCGGCGGGCATCATCATGAGCCTCGACAACATCGTCGCGCTGTTCTTGCTGCCGCTGTTCGGCGCGCTGAGTGACAAGGTTGGACGCCGGATTCCGTTCATCCTCGCAGGCACGTTCACGGCGGTTGTTCTCGTGATGCTCATTCCGATTCTCGACAATACCTACGGTGCCTGGACGCCGGGCGTTTCGCTCACCGCGTTTGTCGTCGTACTCGGGCTGCTGCTGCTCGCGATGGGCGCCTATCGTTCACCCGCGGTCGCGCTGATGCCGGACGTCACGCCAAAGCCGGTGCGCAGCAAGGGCAACGCGGTCATCAACCTCATGGGTGCGGTTGGCGGCGCGTTCTCGCTGATCGTCATGAAGATGCTCGTGTTCGACGGCCCGAGCGGCAGATCGAACTACCTCTACCTCTTCCTCGCAGTCGCCATCCTGATGGTTCTCGCGGCGCTGACGGTGTTCTTCTTCGTGCCGGAGCGCAAGCTCGTCCAGCAGATGAAGGACATCAACTACGGCGTCTCCGAGGCGGAGGATCAAAGCAAGCTCATTGAAGTGGACGGCAAGCAGAAGCTCCCGCCGGAAGTCATGCGCAGCCTGATTCTGATTCTCGCGACGATCACGCTTTGGTTCTTAGGTTACAACGCGGTGACCACGGCGTTTAGCAAGTATGCAACCAAGATGTGGGCCTCCGGTCTCAACCACGTTTCCAACTGTCTGCTCGTGGCAACGGGCGTGGCCATTGTCTCCTACTTGCCGATCGGCTTTTTAGCCTCCCGCATCGGCCGCAAGAAGACCATCGTCATCGGCCTCGTCGTAGCGCTTGCTTGCTTTATCTACGGCGCCATCGGCGCGCGGACGTTCTCGCCGATGTTGTATGTGATGTTCGCGGCAATCGGTTTTGCGCAGGCGGCGGTTACGGTCAACACCTTCCCGATGGTCTGGGAGATTTCGCGCTTCGGCAACGTCGGCAAGTACACGGGCTTCTACTACACCTGCTCCATGGCGGCGCAGGTGGTAACACCCATTGTCTCCGGCTATCTGCTCCAGTATGTCGGCTACGACACGCTTTTCCCGTACGCGGCGGTGTTCATTGCGCTGGCAATCATTCCGGTTTCGCTCGCCAAATACGGCGACAGCAAACCCGGCAAGCCGCAGTCCAAACTGGAAGCGCTGCAGGGAGCGGACGACTAAAATAACGCGGACTTCCTGCGAATTTCGGGCGGTTTCCCTTCGATTTTGCTTGACATGACACGTCCCACCCCATATAATAGGTCATGTTCAAGCAGAAGCGCCCGCTTCTCACCTGCCGACGATTGTCAGGCACGGTAGCAACACTTTTTCACCAAGTGACATTCTGTGGGCGCAATCTGACTTGCGCCCACTATTTTTATTATGGAGGTGTTCTGCCATCGCTATCACGGAATTGATGATCAACGAAGAGATCCGTGACCCCCAGGTTCGTTTAATCGGCGAAAACGGCGACCAGCTTGGCATCGTAGATGTCAAAACGGCGCAAAAAATGGCCGATGATCGCGAACTGGATCTGGTCAAGATCGCGCCCAACAGCGTTCCCCCCGTCTGCAAGCTCATGGACTACGGCAAATATCGCTTTGAGATGAGCAAGCGCGACAAGGAACAGCGCAAGAATCAAAAGATCATCGAGCTCAAAGAAACTCGCCTCTCCGCCACCATCGACGTTCGGGATATGGAGATCAAAGCCAAGCAGTCCATCAAGTTTCTTGCGGACGGCGACAAGGTTAAGGTTTCCATCCGCTTCCGCGGCCGCCAGATTACGCACAACGAAATCGGTATGGACGTGATGGATCGCTTTTTCGAAATGGTTGCGGACAGCGCGATCAAAGAGCGCGCCCCTAAAATGGAAGGCAGAAGCTTATTCATGATTCTCGCTCCGAAAGCCGAAAAAAAGTAATCGTAGCGAGCAGACTTAACGCAAGAAAGAAAGACCAGGAGGAACCGACACATGCCAAAGTTAAAGACCCATCGCGGAGCGGCGAAGCGCTTCTCCCTCACGAAATCGGGTAAAATCAAGCGCAGCAAGGCGTATAAGCGCCATATTCTGACCAAGAAATCCACCAAGCGCCTGCGCGGTCTTCGCAAAACTGGCTACATTGCCGATGTCGAAGCAAAGAAGATCCGCAAGCTGTTGCCGTACGCGTAAGGAGGAAATGAATTATGGCCAGAATTAAGAGAGCAGTCAATGCCGTCAAAAAGCGCCGCAAGGTTTTGCGGCTCGCGAAGGGTTACTACGGCGCAAAGAGCAAGCAGTATCGCGCCGCTTCCCAGCAGGTTATGAAGTCCATGGCGTATGCGTACGTCGGCCGCAAGCTCAAGAAGCGCTCGTATCGCCGCCTCTGGATTGCCCGTATCAACGCAGGCGCGCGCATCTGCGGAACGACCTACAGCCGCCTGATCAACGGGCTTAAGCTCGCGGACGTCAACATCAACCGCAAAGTGCTCGCCGACCTCGCCATCACCGAGATGGGCGCGTTCAAGGAACTCGTTGATATCGCAGTTAAGGCCAGAGCGTAAGTAGAAAACAAAAAAAGACCACCTTCGGGTGGTTCTTTTTTATATGCGCTATTGACATTACATTATGTGTAACGTTATTATTCTTGTATCATATATGAAAGAAGAATTACGTTATGGATACCATCGTATTATCCGGCAAGCGCGAGCTGGACATCTATATGAACCCCCAGCGGCAGAACCTGATCCGCTGCATGCAGATTGCGGGGGTGCCGATGACGCCAAAACAGCTTTCGAATCAAATTGGCATCTCCGCCTCTTCCGTGCAACACCACCTCGCTCAATTGATCGAGCTCGGCCTCGTCGAACTCGACCACACGGAGCAAATCCACGGCATCACGGCGAGTTACTACCGCGTGCTGCCTAAGTCGGTTCAAATCGGCAGCCTTGTGGACGACGAGCTGAAGCACCAGCGCCTCGCGCTCATGCAGGCGAGTATTTCCTCCATCTTCTCCGGTTTTGCTACATATTGCGCGGAGCATTCCGAGGCGACGCTGGGGCCGGAGCAGTTTGGCGACATGCTGACCGGAATTACGCATCTATCTCCCGCAGAGGCAACTGAGCTCTACGGCCTGATTCGCGCGTTTCTCGACGCGCACGAGGAAGGCGCGGAAGATACCGCGCCCTGGGAGTATGCGTTGATCGCCTATCCGGCAGCGGAGAAGCCGCATGCATAAGTCCATTGCGCTCATCGTTCTGCTCAAGAACCTGTCGACGGGAATCCTGGCCTCCGTGCTGTCTCTCGCGCTGTTGCAGCACGGCGGAAATATTCAAACCATCTCACTGCTGCTTGGGTTGTACTCCTTTACCGTGATTCTGACGGAGTTTCCCAGCGGCGTGTTTGCCGATCTCTACGGGCGTAAGACCTCGTTTTTGCTCTCCGCGGCGCTGTGTTTTGTGAGCTACTGCGTGTTTCTCGTTTCGCAGTCGGTTGGCGTGCTCTGCCTCGCCCTCGTGCTCAACGGGCTTGGACGTGCCTTCGCCTCCGGCAGCATCGACGCGCTGGCCATCGATCAGGCCGGAGAGCACGGCCAGTCGATCGAGTGGGTCACCTCGCGTCTGGCGATGCTCGAAAGCGCGGGCCTCGCGCTCGGCGCGCTGTTGGGCGGCGTCCTCTCCGGCATTGGCAGCCGCTATCTGGGCAACATCGGCGTCAACGCCGGAATACACGTGTTGCTGTTCGTGCTTACCGCAGTGTTCGTTCATGAGGCGCCGCGCGAACGACCGCAAGCGGCCGTCTCCGGCAGTCTGCGCTCGTTTTTCTCGCAGGCGGGCGGCAGTCTCGCGTTTCTGAAGCAGCGCGGCACCATCCGCATCCTGACGGTGTTCGCGCTGTTGACGGGCTTCGCGCTCAGCTCGGTGGAGACCTATTGGCAGCCCGCGCTGCAAGGCATGCAGCCGGTCTACTGGATCTATGGTGCGGTGAGCTTTAGCGGGTTCGCCTGCGTGATGGGCGGCAGTTGGCTTGCTGAGCGGCTGCTCCGGCGGTCCGCGGCGCGCGGCGTCGCCCTGCTGCTCGCGATCAAGGCGCTGCTTGGAATCAGCCTGCTGCTGTTGTTCTTCCCCAAGGGGCAGTTCGCGTTCATCGCGGTCTATCTGGTCATCTATGCGTTCGTCGGCAGTGGCAGCGTTACGGAAAACACGCTGTTGAACCGTCTGGTACCGTCCAGCCACCGCGCGGGCGTGCTCTCGCTTGCTTCGCTCATTCTGCAGCTCGGCGGCCTGCTCGCGGCGCTCTGTGGCTACTTTGTGAGCACCTACAGCCATTTTCAGGTAATGTGGCTGATCGCCGGCGCTGCTCTAATCGTGTGCACAATCGTCTGTGCGCTGCTGCCGAGTCGGCAACCGCAGCCGGTCGAGCCGGAATGGGCGAACGACAATGCGGAACCCGCGCTGCCCGACGGCGTGAAGTAACGACGAAAATCGCACTCACTCACTCTGTTTTTCCGAAATTATGGTATACTATACCGAAAACAAAGGATGTACCCGCGCATGCAAACCATATCCTCCGAACGGCTGATTCTCCGCCCGTTTACCGAACGGGACGTCGACGACCTCTACCGCTACGCCGCCGACCCGAACGTCGGCCCACGCGCGGGCTGGAAGCCGCATGAGAGCCGCGAGGAGTCGCTCGAGATCATTCAAATGTTCCTGCGCGACGACAACGTTTGGGCAATTGAGCAAAAAAGCGACCATCGCGTCGTCGGCTCGCTCGGCCTGCACAACGACAAGTGGCGCAATCTGCCGGACACGCGCATGTTTGGCTATGTCCTCGCGCCGGACTGCTGGGGCAAGGGATACATGAGCGAGGCAGTCTCCCGCGCGATGGAGCACGGTTTTCTCGACCTGAACCTGCGGCTGCTGAGCGTTTCGCACTACACGTTTAACGACCGTTCGCGCCGCGTCATCGAGAAATGCGGCTTCGTCTACGAAGGAACGCTGCGGCAGACCTTTTTGCGCTACGACGGCGCAATCTTCGACGAGGCGATCTACTCGATCACGAAGGACGAGTGGCTCGCGCGCCGAAACAACGTATAAACCATTATTCAAGAACGAGTGAACGCGGAAGGAGGTTTGCGCATATGATCATTGAAAGCCGCTCCAACGAGCGCGTAAAGGAAGCGCGAAAGCTCCTCTTGCGCAAGGAACGCAAGGAAAGCGGGCTGCACCTGATCGAGAGCGAAAAGCTCGTCGCCGAGGCAATCGTCTCTGGCACGCACGTCGCCGCCTGCTTTGTCGAGGACGGGTTTGCCTTCTCGCCGCCGGAGAGCGCCGTGGTACACGTGGTTTCCCGCGCGGTGCTCGAATCCCTCTGCGAGAGTCAAACGCCGCAGGGCGTGGTCGCCGTGGTCGAAACGCCGCCGCTGACCCCGCCGGAGCAGTACCCCACCGGACTCGTCGTCGTGCTCGACGGCGTGCAGGACCCCGGCAACGTCGGAACGATCCTCCGCTCGGCGGACGCGTTCGGCGCGGCTGGCGTGCTGCTCTCCCCCGCTTGTGCGGACCCGTATGCGCCAAAGACGCTCCGCGCCGCGATGGGTTCGACCTATCACCTGCCCGTCTGGCAGGGCGATCTCTCGGCAGAGCTTGCCCGCATGAAGCAGCAAGGCTTCTTCGCACTCTGCGGCGATCTAAAGGGCAGCGAGACGCTACCGGAATTATCGGCAAACGTCGCGCTCGTGATTGGCAGCGAAGGCAGCGGCGTTAGCGCCGAGGTTGCGTCGCTCTGCGCGGGGTTCCGGCTCACGATGCGCGGGCGCGCGGAGTCGCTCAACGCCGCCGTTGCCGCGGGGGTATTATTGTATGTAGTTTCCGGGGCGATGCCTCGCGTATAAATATACCAAAACGCAACCTTCAAAGGAGAAGTGATTATGGAACAGCCGCTCAAGAAAAACGTTCTCGTCGTGGTCGACATGCAAAACGACTTCATCACCGGCTCGCTCGGCACCAAGGAGGCGCAGGCGATTGTGGACGCCGTCGTCAAGCGCATTCTGGACTTTGACGGGTTGATTCTCTATACGCTCGACACGCATACCGAGAACTATCTGGACACGCAGGAAGGGCAGAAGCTGCCCGTTCGGCACTGCATCGCCGGAACGGACGGTTGGGCGCCCAACGCCGCCGTCTGGATGGCGCTGATGCACAAAAACGTCGCGGACGAGCAGCACATGATTGCCAAGGACACCTTCGGCGGTGTGAGCCTGCCGATGCGCATCCACGAGATGTTTGACGGTGCCGATCCGGAGGAGATTACGCTCGTCGGGCTCTGCACGGATATCTGCGTGATCAGTAACGCGCTGTTGCTCAAGGCGTTTTATCCCGAAGCGAAGATCACCGTCGACGCCGCGGCCTGCGCGGGCGCTACGCCGGAAGGGCACAAGAACGCCCTCGCGGCCATGAAACCGTGTCAGATTGATATTGTAAACGAATAATCCTTTAGGATATTTCTTCAAAACCGTGCCAGCTTGATATTGTAAACGAATAATCAGGCAACTGATCGCAAACAAAAACGCCCGCAAGGGCGTTTTGTTTATCTCACTTACTTGAACTGATTCACGATCTCCTT